>NZ_JBHWIR010000023.1:34664-59678 GCF_042731835.1 Kitasatospora sp. NPDC059817
TCTCAACACCCCCCTCACAAAAAACCCAAACGACGGGGGCCATTCCCCGATACAGGCGCAGATCAGAAGCGGCGGGTGACCAGCGCCCGCTTCACTTCCTGGATCGCCTTGGTGACCTCGATGCCACGCGGGCAGGCCTCGGAGCAGTTGAAGGTGGTGCGGCAGCGCCACACGCCCTCACGGTCGTTGAGGATCTCCAGGCGCTGCTCGGCGCCCTCGTCGCGCGAGTCGAAGATGAAGCGGTGCGCGTTCACGATCGCGGCCGGGCCGAAGTACTGGCCGTCGTTCCAGAACACCGGGCAGGACGACGTGCACGCGGCGCACAGGATGCACTTGGTGGTGTCGTCGAAGCGCTCGCGGTCCTCGGCGGACTGCAGGCGCTCGCGGGTCGGGTCGTTCCCCTTGGTGATGAGGAACGGCATGACGTCCTTGTACGCCTGGAAGAACGGGTCCATGTCCACGACCAGGTCCTTGAGGACCGTGAGGCCCTTTATGGCCTCGATCGTGATCGGCTTCTCCGGGTCGACGTCCTTGATCAGGGTCTTGCACGCCAGCCGGTTGCGGCCGTTGATCCGCATGGCGTCGGAGCCGCAGATGCCGTGCGCGCAGGAACGGCGGTAGGTGAGGGTGCCGTCCTGCTCCCACTTGATCTTGTTGAGCGCGTCCAGGACGCGCTCCTTCGGGTCGAGCGTCAGCTGGTAGTCGACCCACACCGGGTCCGGGTGCTCCTCCGGGTTGAACCGGCGGATCCGGAAGGTGACGGTGATCAGCTCGACGCCGCCCGCCTCGACCGCGTCCAGAGCGGCCGAGTGCTTCTCCACGGTAGGAGTGCTCATCAGTACTTACGCTCCATCGGCTGGTAGCGGGTCGTGACGACCGGCTTGTAGTCGAGGCGGATGGAGGTGCTGCCGTCGGCGGCCACCTCCTGGTACGCCATGGTGTGCTGCATGAACTTCACGTCGTCACGGGTCGGGAAGTCCTCGCGGTAGTGGCCGCCGCGCGACTCCTCGCGGGCCAGCGCGGAGACGGCCAGCACCTCGGCCAGGTCGAGCAGGTTGCCCAGCTCGACGGCCTCCAGCAGGTCCGTGTTGTACCGGAAGCCCTTGTCCTGGATCGAGACGTTCTTGTAGCGCTCCTTCAGCGCGGCGATGTCCTCGACCGCCTGCTTCAGGGTGGCGCCGGTGCGGTACACCATCGCGTTGGCGTCCATGGTCTCCTGCAGCTCCTTGCGGATCTGCGCCACGGACTCGGTGCCGGCGGCCTCGCGCAGGCCGTCGACCAGGGCCTGGACCTTCTCGGCCGGGTTCTCGGGCAGCTCGACGAACTCGTGCACGTTGGCGTAGTCGGCGGCGGCGATGCCCGCGCGACGGCCGAACACGTTGATGTCCAGCAGCGAGTTGGTGCCCAGGCGGTTGGCGCCGTGCACGGACACGCAGGCGACCTCGCCGGCCGCGTACAGGCCCGGGACGACGTCGGTGTTGTTGCGCAGCACCTCACCCTCGACGTTGGTCGGGATGCCGCCCATGGCGTAGTGCGCGGTGGGCTGGATCGGGATCGGGTCCGTGTAGGGCTCGATGCCGAGGTAGGTGCGGGCGAACTCGGTGATGTCCGGGAGCTTGGCGTCCAGCTGCTCCGGCGGCAGGTGGGTCAGGTCCAGGTAGACGTGGTCGCCGTCCGGACCGCAGCCGCGGCCTTCGCGGATCTCGGTGTAGATCGCGCGGGAGCAGACGTCACGGGACGCGAGGTCCTTCATGACGGGGGCGTAGCGCTCCATGAAGCGCTCGCCGTCCTTGTTGCGCAGGATGCCGCCCTCGCCGCGGGCGCCCTCGGTGAGCAGGATGCCCATGCGCCAGATGCCGGTCGGGTGGAACTGGAAGAACTCCATGTCCTCCAGCGGCAGGCCGCGGCGGTACACCAGGGCCTGGCCGTCACCGGTGAGGGTGTGGGCGTTGGAGGAGACCTTGAAGAACTTGCCGGTGCCGCCGGAGGCGAACACGACGGACTTGGCCTGGAAGACGTGGATCTCGCCGGTGGCCAGCTCGTAGGCGACGACGCCGGCCGTCTTGCCCTCGTTGATGAGCAGGTCGAGGACGTAGAACTCGTTGAAGAACTCGACGCCGTGCTTGACGCAATTCTGGAACAGCGTCTGGAGGATCATGTGACCGGTGCGGTCGGCCGCGTAGCAGGAGCGGCGGACGGGGGCCTCACCGTGGTTGCGGGAGTGCCCGCCGAAGCGGCGCTGGTCGATCCGGCCCTGCTCGGTGCGGGAGAAGGGAAGGCCCATCTTCTCCAGGTCGAGGACGGCGTCGATGGCCTCCTTGCACATGATCTCGGCGGCGTCCTGGTCGACCAGGTAGTCACCACCCTTGACCGTGTCGAAGGTGTGCCACTCCCAGTTGTCCTCCTCGACGTTGGCGAGGGCGGCGCACATGCCGCCCTGGGCCGCGCCGGTGTGGGACCGGGTGGGGTAGAGCTTGGTCAGGACGGCGGTGCGGGTGCGCTGCGTCGACTCGATGGCCGCGCGCATGCCGGCGCCGCCGGCGCCGACGATGACGGTGTCGTACTGGTGAATCTGCATGGGGGTTCTAACTCGCCTCTGGCCTCTGCCGATTGCCGATTAGATGCTTTGTCGTCAGATGTTGGGGTCGAAGGTGAAGATCACCAGGGTGCCGAGCAGCACGGTGAAGACCGTGGCGGTACCCATGAGCCCCTTCAGCCAGAGCCGGGTCGAGTCCTTCTCGGCGTAGTCGTTGATGACCTGCCGCATGCCGTTGGCGCCGTGGAGCATGGCGAGCCAGAGCATCGTGAGGTCCCAGACCTGCCAGAACGGCGAGGCCCAGCGGCCGGCCACGAAGGCGAAGCCGATCTTGGAGACGCCGCCGTCGAGCACCAGCATGATGAGCAGGTGCCCGAGGATCAGGACCACGAGGACGATGCCGGACAGGCGCATGAAGAGCCAGGCCAGCATCTCGAAGTTGGTGCGGGTGCGGCGCGGGGTCTTCGGGGTCCGCTTGCGCGGCGGCTCGATGACGAACGCGTCCGCCGGGTTGCCGGTGCCGAGGCCCTTGCCGGTGTGCGCGTGCGCGGAGGGGACGACCAGCGCGTCGGAGTATTCCGTGGACATGTGTCAGCTCACTTCCCGAACCAGGAGATCAGCGTGTGCTGCAGGATCCCGTAGAAGGAGCCGGCCATCAGCACGACCCAGACCGCCACGACGGTCCAGAGCATCTGCTTCTGGTACTTCGGGCCCTTGGACCAGAAGTCCACGGCGACGACCCGCAGGCCGTTGAGGGCGTGGAACAGGATGGCGGCCACCAGGCCGTACTCCATCAGGTTCACGAGAGGAGTCTTGTACGTCTGAATGACGGTGTCGTACGCCTCGGGCGACACTCGCACCAGAGCGGTGTCCAGGACATGGGCGAACAGGAAGAAAAAGATGAGGACGCCGGTGACTCGATGAGCCACCCAGCTCCACATGCCTTCCCGGCCGCGGTACAGCGTTCCAGCCGGCACGGAAAAACCCTCCGGAAGCGATTGGGGGCTCGGCCGGCTTCGGTGTCGGTCAGCCCGGCCAGGTACGGTCCACCGGCCGCCAGCATCCTATCGACGCTGCGTCGGGAACCGCCTCCGGGGGTCTCAGGTGTGATCAATCAGGCACGACTGGCCTAGCCGGACGGGAACCAGCGGCGCTTTGGTCGCTCTGGGTGACGGCTCGACTGCGTTACGGTGGCGGCCCGCTCCGCCGCCGACACCCTGCCGAGGCCCCCGTGCCGCTTCGCCCCGTCCGACCGTCCGCCGCCGCCCTCGCGGCCCTGCTGCTGCTCGCCACGGGCTGCACCACGGTCGGCGGCTCCTCCGCGGACCGGGCCGGGCCCGGCCGCGAGCTGTCCGCGGCCGAGCTGCGGGCGGCCGCGGTGGCCGGTGCCGACCTCGGGGCGGGCTACACGGTGACGGTGATGACGCCAGGCCACGGCGACACCGGGGCGGGCGCGGGGCGGGAGGTCGCGGACGTCCCGGCCTGCCAGCCGCTGCTGGACGCGGTGACCCCGGCCGCCTCGGCCGGCGCCGGCACCGCCTCGGCCTCGCCGGCCCCGGGCTACCCGTACGCGGAGACCGACCTGAGCGTGGCCCGGACCGCCGACCCCAGGGGCGGCGTGTACGGCGGCCTGCTCGGCTACCGGACGGGGCGGGCGGCCGTGCTCCAGGCGGAGCTGGAGAAGCTGTTCGGCCCGTGTGCCGCGTTCACCTCGATGGCCCCGGCGCCGCCGGCCGAGAAGCCGGGGAAGAAGGCGCCGATCCGGACCAGGCACCGGCTGAACCGTGAGGACACGCCCACCCCCGGGGGAGCGGACGCCGCGCTCGGATTCACCCTGACGAATGAATCGGGGAGCGCGGTGCTCTCGCAGCGTGCGGTGCTGGCCCGGATCGGGCCGGCGCTCGCGGTGTTCACCACCTTCGGGGTCGCCGCCGAGCCGGCCGCCGCGCCGGACGAGGTGATCGTCCGGCAGCAGGTGGCCAAGCTGCGGGCCGCCCAGGCGAAGAAGAAGTAGCGGGCGGAGAGTTAGCGGGCGGGGAGGGAGTGGGCGGGATGGAGGAGACGGCGGCTGCTCAGCGCGCCCCGGCCTCCGAATGGGTGGCGACCAGGTGCTCCAGTCGGGTGAGGGCGATCCGGCGGAGCTCGTCCGCCGCGATCAGCCGCTCCTCGTCCGGGTCGTTGGCCAGCCGGGTGCGGATCGAGGAGAGCACGGTGTCGAGCATCTCCTCCGGGGCCACACCCTCCAGGCAGACCACGAAGACGTGGCCGAACCTGGCCTCGTACGCGGCGTGGGCGGCCCGCAGCGCGGTGTGCGCGGCCTGGCTGCCCGGTGCCCGCATGCCGAGCAGCGGTTGCGGCATCCAGCTCTCGTCGGCGAGCGCCTCGGCCAGGTCGGCCGGGCGGAGGTCGTAGGAGGCCTCGCTGGCGGCGGCCAGCAGGGACTCTATGTCGGGGTAGGGCCGGTGCGCGGTGAGCCGCAGGGCCCAGCGGTGGCTGCCGCAGCAGGCCAGGAGGGCCTCCTCGGCGGCGCCGGCATCGGCTTCGTTGAAGCGGTGCAGCCCGAGGAGGGTCGGCTCGGAGCTTGGATCGAGCCGCTGTGGCGGGATGTCGCTGGCCAGCGGGTCCTCCTCGTGAGGGCGGGAAGGTGCCGGTGAAGTGGGGTGGGGTGGAGCAGCTGAAGTATGGGGGCTGCGGGCGGCGTCACGGCGCCGGTCGGGCAGCTCCTCAAAGGTAGTTGAGCCGTCATCAGTTGGGGAGGGCGCGCGCGGAATTCATCCGGACGAGCTATCAAGTTGTGACGTTGACATCTTTGTGTCAGCGCCCTCCCCGCATTCATCTGTTAATCCGGCATCCGCTGATCCGGCACCCCCGCCTCAGGAGCAGCGGGTCCCGTCGGCCGGCATCGTGCCCTCGGTCAGGTAGGCCTCCAGGGCCCGGTCGATGCAGACGTTGCCCTTGCCGAAGGCCCCGTGCCCCTCGCCGACCCGGGTGAGCAGGGTGGCACTGGCGAAGCCCTTGGCCAGCGCCTCGGCCGAGGCGTACGGGGTGGCCGGGTCGCCGGTGGAGCCGACCACCAGGATCGGGGCGGCGCCCTCCGCCCGGATGGTGTGCGGCTTCTCCGTGGTCTTGAACGGCCAGTAGGCGCAGCCGGCCTCGCTGTAGTCGTCCACGGTGGTGCCCTTGGACAGCAGCGGCGCCTCGGCGGTCAGCCGGTCCACCGCCTGCTTGGCGTGCTCCGGCGTCGGTGCCGGGCGGGCCGCGTCGGCGCAGCCGATCGCGCCGTTGGACTCCTGCATCGGGCTGTAGTGGCCGTTCTCGTCGCGGCCGTTGTAGCCGTCGGCGGAGTCCATCAGGTAGTCGCCCTTGCCGCGCACCATCGCCCAGCCCAGGGCGGCGCGCAGGTACTTCCAGGAGGTCTTCTCGTCGCCGTAGAGCACCGAGATGGTGCCGGTCCAGGCCAGGTCGCGGCCCAGCTTGCGGCCGTCCTTGACGGTCAGCGGGTGGTCGTACAGCCCGTCCAGGAAGTCGGCGGCCTTCTTGGCGGCCTTGGCCGGGTCCTTGCCGAGCGGGCACTCGTCGGCGTGGTTCTCCACGCAGTCGGCGGCGAAGCGCTCGAAGGACTTCTCGAAGCCGACCTGCTGGTCGACGCCGTGGTCCATGGTGTCCTGGGAGGGGTCGACGGCGCCGTCCAGGACGAGCCGGCCGGTGTTCTTCGGGAACTCCTCCGCGTACAGCGAGCCGAGGTAGGTGCCGTAGGAGATGCCGAGGTAGTTGAGCTTCTTGTCGCCGCTGACGGCGCGCAGCACGTCCAGGTCGCGAGCGGTGTTGCGGGTGCCGACGAACGGCAGCAGCCTGCCGGACTTGGCCTGGCAGGCGGCGGCGTGCTCGGTGGCCTGCTTGACGTGCTCGGCCTTGCGGGTCTCCAGGTCGAGCGGGGCGTCCTGCTGGTCGGCGGCGTCGCGCTGCTTGTCGTCGTAGCAGACGACCGGTGAGCTGTCCCCGGTGCCGCGCGGGTCGAAGCCGATGACGTCGAAGCGGTTGTGCATGGCGCCGGTGAAGTCCTTGGCACCGTACTTGACCATCCCGACGCCGGACTCGCCCGGGCCGCCCGGGTTGACCATCAGCGAGCCGATCCGCTGGTCCGGCTTGGCGGCCGGGTACTTGACCAGGGCGAGGTCGATCGCGTCGGTGCCGGGGTTGGCGTAGTCGAGCGGGACGTGCAGCTTGCCGCACTGCATCCCGGATATGTCGATCTTGAGCTTCTCGGCCGTGGGGTCGGCCGGGCAGTCGGCCCAGGCGATCTGCTGGCCGTAGAAGGGCTGGAGGGCCGGGTCGGCCTCGCCGGTGGGCTTGGGCGTCGGGGTCGGCGGCGGGGTGGCCGTGGGGCTCGTGGTGCCGGGCGCGGAGGTGCCGGCGGCCTGGTCCTGGGACGGCTTGGCGGTGTCGTTGCACGCGGAGGTGAGGAGCAGGGTGCCTGCCGCCAGGGCGGTCAGCAGGACCCGTGGGCGGGCGGCCCGGAAGGTTCTCATCGCACGTGTGTACCACTGGCGGGTGACACGTTTGATCATGGCCCCCGGGCTGCCCGCCGGGGGCGGGTCAGGCGCGGTGGACCTTGTGGTTGGCGGCCTGGGCGCGGGGGCGGACGACCAGGAGGTCGATGTTGACGTGCGGGGGGCGGGTGACCGCCCAGGCCACGGTGTCGGCGATGTCCTCCGAGGTCAGCGGCTCGGCCACGCCGGCGTACACGGCCGCGGCCTTCTCCTCGTCGCCGCGGAAGCGGGTGACCGCGAAGCCCTCGGACTTCACCATGCCGGGGGCGATCTCGATCACCCGGATCGGCTCCCCGCACAGCTCCAGGCGCAGCGTCGCCGCGATGGTGTGCGCGGCGTGCTTGGCCGCGACGTACCCGCCGCCGCCCTCGTACGCGGCCAGCGCGGCGGTCGAGGAGAGCACCAGCACGGTGCCGTCGCCGGTGGCCCGCAGGGCCGGCAGCAGCGCCTGCGTCACGTGCAGCACGCCGAGCACGTTCACCTCGTACATGGCCAGCCAGTCGGCCGGGTCGCCGTGCTCGACCGTCTCGGCGCCGATCGCCCCGCCGGCGTTGTTCACCAGCACGTCGACCCGGCCGACCTCGGCCGCGAAGGCGTCCACGGCGGCCCGGTCGGTGACGTCGAGCGTGACCGCCCTGGCCGAACCGCCCCCGTCGGCGATCTCCTTGGCCAGCGCCTCGATCCGCTCGGTCCGCCGGGCGGTCAGCACCACGTCGAAGCCCTCGGCCGCCAGCCGGCGGGCGGTCGCCGCGCCGATTCCACTGCTGGCACCGGTGACCACGGCCACCTTCTGCTCGGTCATTGCCACTCCCTGGGGCTCATCCGGTCGTTCACCCGATCATCTCAACCGTGTCCGCGCCCGCGCCGCCCGGTCCCGCTCCAGGTCCTGTCCTACATTGCGAGGACCGACCGATGCCCCCGCCGATCCCGTGGAGGGACCTCATGGCAGCCGAGCCGCGCCGCGCCGAGTCAGGCTTCCCGATCGAGCCGCTGTACGGCCCGGAGGCGCTGGCCGACTGGGATCCGGCGAGCAGGCTCGGCCGGCCGGGGGAGTACCCGTACACCCGGGGCGTCTACCCGACGATGTACGCCGGCCGGCCGTGGACGATGCGCCAGTACGCGGGCTTCGGCACCGCCGCCGAGTCCAACGCCCGCTACCGGCAGCTGATCGCGGGCGGCGGCACCGGCCTGTCGGTGGCCTTCGACCTGCCCACCCAGATGGGCTACGACTCGGACGCGCCGCTCGCCGCCGGGGAGGTGGGCAAGGTGGGCGTGGCCGTCGACAGCGTCGAGGACCTGGCCGTGCTGTTCGACGGCATCCCGCTGGGCGGGGTGTCCACCTCGATGACCATCAACGCGCCCGCCGCGCTGCTCCTGCTGCTCTACCAACTGGTCGGCGAGGCCCAGGGGGTGGCGCCGGCCCGGTTGACCGGCACGGTCCAGAACGACGTGCTGAAGGAGTACATCGCCCGGGGCACGTACATCTTCCCGCCGCAGCCCTCGCTGCGGCTGGTCGCGGACGTCTTCCGGTACTGCCGGGCGGAGATCCCGCGCTGGAACACCATCTCCATCTCCGGCTACCACATGGCCGAGGCTGGGGCGGATCCGGCGCAGGAGATCGCCTTCACGCTGGCCAACGGCATCGCCTACGTCCGTACCGCGATCGCCGCCGGGATGGCGGTGGACGACTTCGCCCCCCGGCTCTCGTTCTTCTTCGTGGCCCGGGTCACGCTGCTGGAGGAGGTGGCCAAGTTCCGTGCTGCCCGCCGGATCTGGGCCAGGGTGATGCGGGAGGAGTTCGGCGCGAAGGATCCGCGCTCGTGGATGCTGCGCTTCCACACCCAGACCGCCGGGGTGCAGCTCACCGCCCAGCAGCCCGAGCTGAACCTGGTCCGGGTCTCGGTGCAGGCGCTCGCCGCGGTGTTCGGCGGCACCCAGTCGCTGCACACCAACGGCTTCGACGAGGCGATCGCGCTGCCCACCGAGAAGGCCGCCCGGCTCGCCCTGCGCACCCAGCAGGTGCTCGCCCACGAGACCGACGTGACCGCCACCGTCGACCCGTTCGCCGGCTCGTACGCGGTCGAGTCGCTGACCGACGAGGTGGAGGCCGCCGCGCTGGCGCTGATGGCCCGGGTCGAGGAGCTGGGCGGCGCGGTGGCCGCGATCGAGCAGGGCTTCCAGAAGGCCGCGATCGAGCGCACCGCCTACCGGCTCCAGCAGGAGACCGACTCCGGGGAGCGGACGGTGGTCGGCGTCAACCGCTTCCGGCTGGACGCCGAGGAGCCGTACCGGCCGCTGCGGGTGGATCCGGCGGTCGAGCGGCAGCAGGCCGAGCGGCTGGCCCGGCTGCGGGCCGGCCGGGACCGCGTGGCCGTCGCCCGGGCGCTGGACGGCCTGCGCCGCACCGCGGAGGGGGCGGGGAACGTGCTGTACCCGATGAAGGAGGCGCTGGCCGCGCGGGCCACCGTCGGCGAGGTCTGCGACGCGCTGCGGGAGGTGTGGGGCGTGTACGCCCCGGTGGAGAGCTTCTGACGCATCGCCAAGAAGGGGCCGGCCGTGACCGCCGCTCCGGGCGGTCGTTGCACAGGGCAAGCAATCGGGGAAGGCGGCTGAAACGAGATGTCATACCCACCTGTTCGGCCGGTATGCGCCCATCCGGGGACTAGTTTTCCAGAAGTCGGGCCAAATCCCCCCAACAGGCCTACCCTTGTTGAGATGAACCGTCCTGAGCCCGCTCAGCCGGGCGCCACTCTGGCCACCGCACGCCCCGCCGCCGAACTGCGCGCCCGGGTCCGGGGGCTGGAGTCCGAGCTGATCGCCTTCCGCCGTGACCTGCACCGGCACCCGGAGCTCGGCCGCCAGGAGTTCCGCACCACCGGCCTGCTCCGCGACCGGCTGGTGGCGGCCGGCCTGAGCCCCCGGGTGCTGCCCGGCGGCACCGGCCTGATCGTCGACATCGTCCCGGCCGGCACCGCCCCCGGCACCGAGTTCCTGGCCTTCCGCGCCGACATCGACGCGCTGCCGATCGACGACGCCAAGACCGACGTGCCGTACCGCTCGACCGTCCCCGGCCGGGCCCACGCCTGCGGCCACGACGTGCACACCGCGGTGGTGCTCGGCACCGCCCTGGTGCTGGCCGAGGCCGTCCGCACCGGCGAACTGCGCCGCCCCGTCCGGCTGGTGTTCCAGCCGGCCGAGGAGGTCCTGCCGGGCGGTGCGCTGGACGTGATCAAGGCCGGGGGGATGGACGGCGTCGGCCGGATCTTCGCGGTGCACTGCGACCCCAAGGTGGAGGTGGGCCGGATCGCCCTGCGCACCGGGGCGATCACCTCGGCCTGCGACCGCTTGGTGCTGCACCTGGACGGCCCCGGCGGGCACACCGCCCGCCCGCACCTGACCACCGATCTGGTGACCGCGATCGCCCGGATGGCCGCCGACCTGCCGGGCGCGCTGGCCCGCCGGATGGACCCGCGCTGGGGCGTCAGCCTGGTCTGGGGCCGGATCGCCTCCGGCTCCGCGCCCAACGTCATCCCGCAGCGCGCCGAACTGGAGGGCACCGTCCGCTGCCTGGAGCTGGACGGCTGGCGCGAGGCGCCCGACCTGCTGCACGAGCTGATCGCCAAGCTCGCCGAGACCTACCGGGCGAAGTGGACGCTGGACTACCACCGGGGGGTGCCGCCGGTGGTCAACGAGGCGGTCTCGGTCGCCCTGCTGGACGCGGCGATGACCGACCGGTTCGGCCGGGAGGGCGCGCAGGTGGTGGAGAGCACCGAGCAGAGCCTGGGCGGCGAGGACTTCTCCTGGTACCTGGAGCACGCCCCGGGCGCGCTGGCCCGGCTCGGCGTCCGCGCCCCCGGTGACACCACCGTCCGCGACCTGCACCAGGGCCGCTTCGACGCCGACGAGCGCGCGATCGGGATCGGCGTGGAGCTGTTCGCGACGCTCGCCCTGGACGAGCCACAGCACTGAGCCGCAGGACTGAGCTGCGGAAATCGAACGGCAGAGCTGAGCGGCAGGACCGAGCCGCCGAAACCGAACAGCAGTACTGAGCCGCGGGATTGAGCGGCGCACACCGTCCTCGGGCATCTCCTCGGGCACTGCGTGAACGCCCTCTCGGGCGACCCTCGGGCGACCGGCCGGCACCTCATCTCGGTGACCGGCCGGTTTACCGCCATCCGGGGTTATCGAACGGTTCCGTAGACTGGGCCGCAAAACCAGCTTTGGATCACCGTCCGCGCACGGGAATAGGGCCTTGGGAAGACCGTGAGACCACGGTTTGATAACAACCCGAATGGTCCGGCAGCCCGTAACCCAACCGTGTTCTACGCGCGTTACGGTGGCGTCCGACCACGCTAATCAGGTGCGTGTGAGAAGGAGATACTCCCTTGCGCCGTTCAATGAAGCTCGCTGCGGTTGTGCTCTCGGGTTCCCTGGGCATGGCCTCGCTCGCCGCTTGCGGCGCAAAGAGCACTGACACCAACACCTCCTCCGGTTCGGGCGACGGCTCGATCAAGGTCGGTATGGCCTACGACATCGGCGGCCGTGGCGACCAGTCGTTCAACGACTCCGCCGCCCGCGGTCTCGACAAGGCCAAGGCCGAGCTCGGCGTCGCGGTCACCGAGGCCGACGCCAAGACCGGTGAGGCCGAGGCCGACAAGGAGACCCGCCTCAAGAACCTGATCGACGGCGGCTACAAGACGATCATCGCGGTCGGCTTCGTCTACCAGCAGGCGGTCGACAAGGTCGCCAAGGACAACCCGAACGTCAAGTTCGCGATCATCGACTCGAACGACAAGGACCAGCCGTCCAACGTCACTTCGCTGGTCTTCGCCGAGCAGGAGGGTTCGTACCTCGCCGGCGTCGCCGCCGCGAACAAGTCGAAGTCCAAGCACGTCGGCTTCATCGGCGGTGTGCAGACCGAGCTCATCAAGAAGTTCGAGGCCGGTTACAAGGCGGGTGTGAAGTCCGTCGACGCGAACATCCAGGTCGAGACCACCTACCTGACCACGCCTCCGGACTTCACCGGCTTCAACTCGCCCGACAAGGGCAAGGAGGCCGCGCAGGGCCAGCTCGACAAGGGCGCGGACGTCATCTACGCCGCCGCCGGCTCCTCCGGCAACGGCGCCATCGAGGCCGTCGCCAACAAGCCGGGTGCCCTGGCCATCGGCGTCGACTCCGACCAGGCCGCCCAGCCGGCCCTGGCGAAGTACAAGAACAGCATCCTGACCTCGATGGTGAAGAACGTCGACAACGCCGTCTTCTCCTACATCGAGTCGATCAAGAAGGGCCAGCCGTTCACCGGCATCAAGCTCTTCGACCTGAAGGCCGAGGGCGTCTCGCTCGCCACCACCGGCGGCAAGCTCGACGACATCCAGGACAAGCTGAAGGGCGCCACCACGGCGATCACCTCCGGCGCCACCACCGTCCCGACCGCGCCGGCCCAGTAAGGCCCGCGCGTCCCGGACGCACCGGCGACTGCCGCCTGCCCGGCAGCGCCATGAACGGCAAAGCATCACGGGAGGGGCCCGGCAGGGTGCGCTCAACGCGTACCCCCGGGCCCCGTCCTGTCCCCCGTCTTCCCCTTGGCCCTCCCAGCGCAACGACGCGCCTCCAGACCACCAGGAGATCGCCATCACCGCATCCGACCCCGTCCCCCCGCGCGAGGACGGTACCCCCAGCGCGGGGACGGCGACATCGGCCGTCGAACTGCGCGGCATCACCAAGCGCTTCCCCGGTGTCGTGGCCAACCACGACATCAACCTCACCGTCCGCAGCGGTACCGTGCACGCCCTGATGGGTGAGAACGGCGCCGGCAAGTCGACGCTGATGAAGATCCTCTACGGCATGCAGAAGCCGGACGAGGGCACCATCGCGATCAACGGCGAGCCGTGCGAGTTCAACACCCCGGGCGACGCCATCTCCCGCGGCATCGGCATGGTCCACCAGCACTTCATGCTGGCCGACAACCTCACCGTGTGGGAGAACGTCGTCCTCGGCGGCGAGAAGCTCCACGGCATCGGCGCCAAGGCGAAGGCGAAGATCAAGGAGATCTCCGACCAGTACGGCCTGGGCGTGCGCCCGGACGCCCTGGTCGAGGACCTCGGTGTCGCCGACCGCCAGCGCGTCGAGATCCTCAAGGTGCTCTACCGCGGCGCCAAGATCCTGATCCTCGACGAGCCGACGGCCGTGCTCGTCCCGCAGGAGGTCGACGCGCTGTTCGACAACCTGCGCGAGCTCAAGTCCGAGGGCGTCACCGTCATCTTCATCTCGCACAAGCTGCACGAGGTGCTGGCGGTGGCCGACGCGATCAGCGTGATCCGGCGCGGCACCACGGTCGGCGACGCCGACCCGAAGGCCGTCACCGCCCGTCAGCTGGCCGAGATGATGGTCGGCGCCGAGCTGCCCTCCCCGGAGAGCCGCGAGTCGACCGTCACCACGACCGAGATGCTCGACGTCAAGGACCTGCGGATCGCCAAGACCGACGCCGAGGGCATCGAGCGCGTCGTCCTCGACGACATCTCGCTGCGCATCCACAAGGGCGAGATCCTCGGCATCGCCGGCGTCGAGGGCAACGGCCAGGCCGAACTGGTCGAGGCCATCATGGGCATGCTGCCGCTGGACGGCGGCACCGTCACCCTGGACGGCAAGGACCTCTCCGGCTCGCTCACCCGGGCCCGCCGCGAGGCCGGCATCGGCTACATCCCCGAGGACCGCCACAAGCACGGCCTGCTGCTGGAGGCCCCGCTCTGGGAGAACCGGATCCTCGGTCACGTCACCGAGGCGCCCAACTCCAAGGGCGTCCTGCTCGACCCGGGCGCCGCCCGCAAGGACACCTGGCGGATCGTCGAGGCCTACGACGTCCGCACCCCCGGCATCGAGGTCACCGCGGCCTCCCTCTCCGGCGGCAACCAGCAGAAGCTGATCATCGGCCGCGAGATGAGCCACCAGCCCAAGCTGCTGATCGCCGCGCACCCCACCCGTGGTGTGGACGTCGGCGCGCAGGCGCAGATCTGGGAGCACATCCGGGTCGCCCAGCGGGCCGGCCTGGCCGTCCTGCTGATCTCCGCCGACCTGGACGAGCTGATCGGCCTGTCCGACACCATCCGGGTCATCTACCGCGGGCGCCTGGTCGCCGACGCCGACCCGGCCACCGTCACCGCCGAGGACCTCGGCACCGCCATGACGGGTGCCGCCAGCGGCCACCTCGAGTCCGATGCGGAGGCCGTCGAGCACTTCCACGAGATCCTCGCGGAGGGCACCGAGGCCGAGTCCGACGCCGGCCCCACCGACACCGCCGACGACCCGCAGGCGGGGGAGTAACCCACATGACCAGTCCCAACACCGCCGCCAAGCGCAGCCTGGCGCAGCGGATCAGCGGTGAG
Source organism: Kitasatospora sp. NPDC059817 (assembly GCF_042731835.1). Taxonomy (NCBI): domain Bacteria; kingdom Bacillati; phylum Actinomycetota; class Actinomycetes; order Kitasatosporales; family Streptomycetaceae; genus Kitasatospora; species Kitasatospora sp. NPDC059817. Next base: position 49,133 of record NZ_JBHWIR010000023.1, read on the forward strand.
CGGATCGTGCTCGCACTGGCGGCGCCGGTGCTCGCGGTCGTGCTCTCCATCGTGATCTGCTCCGTCCTGCTGGCGACTTCGGGCAAGAACCCGTTCGACGCGTGGAACGTGATGCTCACGTACGCCGGCAAGTCGGACGGCCAAGTGGGGATCCTCAACCGGTCCACCACGTACTACCTGGCCGCCGCTGCCGCCGCCTTCGGGTTCCGGATGAACCTGTTCAACATCGGCGTCGAGGGCCAGTACAAGGTCGCGGCGCTGTTCGCGGCCTTCGTCGGTGCCAAGGTCGACCTGCCCGCGATCATCCAGATCCCGCTGCTGCTGGTCACCGCCATGCTGGTCGGCGGCCTGTACGCGAGCATCGCCGGTCTGCTGAAGGTCTACCGCGGGGTCAGCGAGGTCATCTCGACCATCATGCTGAACTCGATCTCGATCGCGGTCGTCGGCCTGCTGCTCGTCCCCGGCATCTTCGCGCCGAAGACGAGCGCCACCAGCAACTCGATCCAGACCGACCCGATCTCGCAGTCCAGCCACTTCTTCACGCTGGAGACGGCGGGTGGACCGCTCTGGGGCTTCATCTTCATCGCCGCCCTGGTCGGCGTGGTGTTCCAGTTCGCGCTGACCCGCACCCGCTTCGGCTTCGACCTGCGCGCCACCGGCCGCTCGGAGTCGGCCGCGACCGCGTCCGGCGTGAACGTCAAGCGCATGGTGATCATCTCGATGGCGGTCTCCGGCGCGATCGCCGGTCTGATCGGCATGCCCGAGCTGGTGCAGAACTCGTTCTACTACGGCCAGAGCTTCCAGCCCGGTCTGGGCTTCCTCGGCATCTCGATCGCCCTGCTCGGCCGCAACAGCCCGATCGGCATGGCCTTCGCGGCCCTGCTGTTCGCCTTCCTGGACACCACCGGCTCCCAGCTGCCGCTCCAGGGCGGCTTCCCCTTCGAGATCGTCGACGTCATGAAGGGCACCATCGTCATCTGCGTCGTCGTCGCCTACGAACTGGTGCGCCGCTACGGCCTGAAGCGCCAGCAGCAGAAGGTCGGCGCCCAGCTCGCCGCCCAGCTCGCGGCTCAGCTCGCGGCCACTGAGAAGAAGGAGGTGTCCGCATGAGCACGGCTACCGCCGCGCGTCCCAAGGCGCCGGGCGCGCCCACCAAGAAGCGCAAGATGTCCTGGCCGGTGGTGCTGCTGCTGATCGCGGGCGCCCTGGTCCTGTTCTCCGCCGTGGGCATGGCCACCGGCAACCACGCGCTGACCTCCTCCGGTCAGATCACCGCCGCGCTCAGCGCCGCCGTGCCGATCGGCATGGCCGGTCTGGGCGGTCTGTGGTCCGAGCGGGCCGGCGTGGTGAACATCGGCCTCGAAGGCATGATGGTCGCCGGCACCTTCTGCGGTGCCTGGGCCGGCTACCTGGTCAACCCGTGGGTCGGCCTGCTGGCCGGCATGCTCGGCGGCGCGCTCGGCGGTCTGCTGCACGCGCTCGTGACCGTCACCTTCGGCGTCGACCACATCGTCTCCGGCGTCGGCATCAACCTGCTGATCCCCGGCATCTGCGCGTACGTCAACCGGATCTACTACAAGGACTACATCGCGGTCGGCGCGGGTGCGAACCAGTCGCCGCCGGCGGATCCGCTGCCGTACATCACCGTTCCCGGGCTGTCCTCGTGGCTGTCCGACATCGAGAAGCACCACTGGTTCCTGGTCTCGGACGTGGCCGGCGTGGTCGGCGGCCTGGTCACCAACATCTCGGTGGTCGTGCTGCTGGCCGGCGCGATGATCGTGGTCAGCTACTTCGTGCTCTGGCGCACGGTGTTCGGCCTGCGGCTGCGCTCCTGCGGTGAGAACCCGACCGCCGCCGAGTCGCTGGGCGTCAACGTCTACAAGTACAAGTACCTCGCGGTCATCGCCTCCGGTGCCTTCGCCGGCCTCGGCGGTGCGTACCTCTCGCTGGTCGCGGCGCACTTCTACAAGGACGGCCAGACCCTCGGCCGCGGCTTCATCGGCCTCGCCGCGATGATCTTCGGCAACTGGATGCCGGGCGGCCTCGCCATGGGCGCCGGCCTGTTCGGCTTCACCGACAGCCTCCAGCTGCGCGACCCGGAGTCGGTGCACGTGCTGATCCTGACCGTCGCCATCGCGATGGCGCTGCTCGCGCTCTGGCAGCTGTACCGGCGCAAGTTCACCGGCGCGGCGATCTCCTTCGTGGTCGCCGGCGGTCTCGGCGCCTGGTACGCGCTCACCGACGAGGTGCAGCGCCCGCTGATCGTCGCCACGCCGTACGTGATCACCCTGGTGGTGCTCTCGCTGGCCTCCCAGCGGCTGCGCATGCCGAAGGCGGACGGTCAGATCTACCGCAAGGGCCAGGGCAAGTGACGGCGCCTGCGGCGTCGGCCGCGATCGACTGGGAGCGGCTGCGCGCGGCCGCGCGCGAGGCGATGACCCACGCGTACGCCCCGTACAGCAAGTTCCCGGTCGGCGCGGCCGCGCTGGTGGACGACGGGCGGCTGGTCACCGGCTGCAACGTCGAGAACGCCTCGTACGGGCTAGGGCTGTGCGCCGAGTGCGGGCTGGTGTCCGCGCTGCACGCCACCGGCGGCGGCCGGCTGACGGCCTTCACCTGCGTCGACGGCGCGGGTGAACTGCTGATGCCGTGCGGGCGCTGCCGCCAGCTGCTCTACGAGCACGGCGGGCCGGAACTGCTGATCGAGCTGCCCTCGGGGATCCGCCCGATGAGTGAGGTCCTGCCCGACGCGTTCGGGCCGGAGCGGCTCTAGCTTCGACAATTGTTACGCGCGTAGAGTGTCGCGAGTGGGCCGGAACCCGGTCATCTCGCGACACTCTTCGCTTTTGAAACCCCTCTTGGAGCACGCATGGACGCCATCTCCGTCATCAGGACCAAGCGCGACAGCGGAGAACTGAGCGACGCTCAGATCGACTGGGTCATCGACGCCTACACCCGCGGCGAGGTCGCCGACGAGCAGATGTCCGCCCTGGCCATGGCGATCCTGCTGAACGGCATGAAGTCGCACGAGATCAGCCGCTGGACCGACGCCATGATCCGCTCCGGCGTCCGGATGGACTTCTCCTCGCTGCCGCTGCCCACCAGCGACAAGCACTCCACCGGCGGCGTCGGCGACAAGATCACCCTCCCGCTCGCCCCGCTCGTCGCCGCCTGCGGCGCCGCCGTCCCGCAGCTCTCCGGCCGCGGCCTCGGCCACACCGGCGGCACCCTCGACAAGCTGGAGTCCATCCCCGGCTGGCGCGCCCTGCTCTCCAACGAGGAGATGCTCGACGTCCTGCGCTCCACCGGCGCGGTCATCTGCGCCGCCGGCGACGGCCTCGCGCCCGCCGACAAGAAGCTCTACGCGCTGCGCGACGTCACCGGCACCGTCGAAGCCATCCCGCTGATCGCCTCCTCGATCATGTCCAAGAAGATCGCCGAAGGCACCGGCGCCCTGGTCCTGGACGTCAAGGTCGGCTCCGGCGCCTTCATGAAGAACCTCGACAACGCCCGCGAACTCGCCCGCACCATGGTCGGCCTGGGCACCAACGCCGGCGTGAACACCGTCGCCCTGCTCACCGACATGTCCACCCCGCTCGGCCTCACCGCCGGCAACGCGCTGGAGGTCCGCGAGTCGATCGAGGTGCTGGCCGGCGGCGGCCCCGCCGACGTCGTCGAGCTCACCCTCGCCCTCGCCCGCGAGATGCTCGCCGCGGCCGGCGTGCACGGCAAGGACCCGGCCGACGCGCTGCGCGACGGCTCCGCGATGGACCACTGGCGCCGCATGATCGCCGCCCAGGGTGGCGACGTCGACGCCCCCCTCCCGGTCGCCCGCGAGCAGCACGTCATCCCGGCGCCCGCCTCCGGCGTCCTCACCGAGCTCGACGCCTACGCCGTCGGCGTCTGCGCCTGGCGCCTCGGCGCCGGCCGCGCCCGCAAGGAGGACCCGGTCCAGGCCGGCGCCGGCGTCGAGATGCACGCCAAGCCCGGCGACACCGTCGTGGCCGGCCAGCCCCTGCTGACCCTGCACACCGACACCCCCGAGCGCTACGACTACGCCATCGAGGCACTGACGGGCGGCATCGAGGTCTCCCCGGCCGGCACGGCCTTCACCCCGAACCCGATCGTCCTCGACCGCATCGCGTGACCGTGTGATTACCCCATGTGTGGCAGCGTGCCCTACGCTGCCGCACATGGGAGTTGACCGCTTCACGGTCGAGATCGAACCTGAGGTTCGTGATTGGCTCACCGCGCTTGCGCCGCGGCACTATTCCAGGACCGAGCGCGCCGTCGATCTCCTGGCCGACCATCCGACGACACTCGGCGAGCCGTACTCGCGCCACCTGGATGGGCTGGTGCGCGAGCTTCGTTTCGATCTGGGTGGCGCGGCCACGAGAATCACCTACTGGCTGGCGCCGGGGCGACGAATCATTCTGCTGACGGTGTTCACCAAGAGACGGATGCGCGAGACTGCTGAGGTCACCCGGGCGCTGTGGGCTCAGAAGATCTGCGAGTCCGAACACGCACCCGCGCACGAAGAGTTCAGCCGGATCGTCCCGGAAGGAGAGTCGCAGTGAACCACTCCCAGTGGAAGACCCGCCGCACGCGTGAGCTGCTGGGCGAGCAGGTGCAGGAGAGCCCGGAGATGGCCGCAGAGCGGCTGGAGTTTCGTTACTCCTGGGCGTTCGGGCAGGCGCTCTACGACCGCCGCACTGCTCTCGGCCTGTCGCAGACGGACGTGGCCCGTCGCGCCAACATGACCGAAGACGAGATCGAGTGCATCGAGGGAGCTGGAACCGTGCCCACCCTGCCGCTGTTGGAAAAGCTGGCGGTGGCTCTGGAAGCCGAGTTGGACATCCACGTGGTGCCCGGCGCTGATACGAAGCTTCGCTTTCACGCGCCGGCTGCATGAGGGACCGGCGAGGAGCCCGTACCCGGTTTGCCGGGTGCGGGCTCCTTCCGTGTGCTCGGGCCCGGTCGGCCGGTGTCCTGCGGGTGCGGGTTCAGGCGTAAGTCCGCAGGACGCTGGTGTCGAGCGTCCAGGGGCCGACGGTGATCTTGTCGCCGAAGGCGAAGTCCTTGCGGCGGGTGTAGCCGGGCTCGTCGTGGACGATGCCGGTGCCCTTGCGGGGATCGACCAGGAGATAGAGCGGAATGCCCATCGCCGCGCAGTCGTGGACCTTGTCGCGGTAGTCGCTCTCGGGGTTGGACGTGGAGACGATTTCCACGACGAGAAGGATCTCGTGGGGAAGGAAGGCCGGGTCGTCGTCGTCCAGCGCCGCGTCGGGGAACACCATCAGGTCGGGATTCCGAAGCCGACCGAGGCCGACGTCCTCCAGGTCCGCGCCACCGTGGGCGATGTAGCCGGGGTGGGTCTGCGGTAGCTGGGCATTGAGCTGTTGAGCGATCCGCAGTACCGCGAGTTCGTGCCGTTTGACCGGCGACAGCATCAGGACGACCGCTCCGTCGGCGATCTCGACCCTCCCCAGCCCCGGCAGCCGGGGAAGCTGATCGGCGATCTCCCGCAATCGGGCGTACGCCGCCGGATCAACGCTCATGCCCGGAGTGTATCGGCGGTGGTCGTCAGGGGCGGTTGAAGACGTCGTGGGTGCCGATTCGGCGCCAGACGATGTGCGGGTCCCCGCCCTGGACGGGGAGGCCGTAGTGGAAGGTGGCACGGCCGTCCGGGGCCCAGGTCAGCTCCCAGATGTCCGGGTGGCCCTGCATCTTCCTCACACGCAGGCCGCGTCGGAAGCCCTGACCGGCCCGCAGGTCGGTGACGAACTGGGCGACGGCGACGAGGAATGCGGCCTTCTGTGTGGGAGTCAGGCCCTTCCAGTCACGGAGGAAGTGGGCCAGTGACTCATGCGTCGGCACGGCGCTTGATCTCCTCCAGGTCCAGGCCGCCCTCGTCGGCGAGGGACTGCAGGAAGGCGTCGCCGTCCTGGAAGACCTCGCCGCGGTCGCCCTCGGCGATCGCCTCGTCGACCTCCTGCTCCTTCTCCTGCCAGCCGGCGCCCCAGAACCATGCCTGGTCGTCGGGGATCACGGAGGCGGGGGTCAGCACGATGCGGCCGTCCTCGATGGCGACCACCAGTTGGTCGCCCTCCTGGAGGTCCAGTTGCTCCCTTATCTCCTGCGGGATGGTGACCACGCCCTTCTTCCGCACGGGCGTGGACACCAGGTGGGGGCGGCGGCGGCGCTTGAGGTCTGCCATGGGGAAAGTCTACCTGGCAGAAAGTCTGCTCAGTCGGTCCTGTTGCCGGGCCGCGTGGGCCTGGCGGGTGGCGTAGAGGGTGACGGCGGCGGCGAGGGTCATGGCGGTGAGGCCGACGGTGGCGGCGCCGGGCCAGCCGGTGGCGTGGTAGGCGTCGGCGCCCAGGGTGCCGCCGAGGCTGTTGCCGAGGTAGTAGGCGATCAGGTAGAGGGCGGAGGCCTGGGCGCGGCCCTCGGTGGCGGTGCGGCCGACCGCTGAGGAGGCGGTGGCGTGGCCGGCGAAGAAGCCGGCGGTGATCAGGACCAGGCCGAGCAGGGCGCAGACCAGGGACTCGGTGAGGGAGAGCAGCAGCCCGGCGGCGGTCACGCCGATGGAGACGTAGAGCGCGCCGCGGCGGCCGAGTCGGCCGGCGAGGCGGCCGGCCGCGGCGGAGGTGCCGGTGCCGACCAGGTAGACGACGAAGATCGAGGCGGCGACGGACTCGGGCAGGTGGAACGGCGCCGAGATCAGCCGGTAGCCGACGGTGTTGTAGACCGCGCCGAACACGGCCATGAACAGCAGCCCGAGCGCGTACAGCCGCACCAGCAGCGGGTTGCGCAGGTGTTGGCCGACGGTGCGGGCGAGGGCGCGGGCGTCCACCGGGGCCGGGGTGAAGTGCCGGGCGGCGGGGATCAGCAGCCGGAAGGCGAGCGCGGCGAGCAGGGCGAGGGCGGCGGAGGCGGCGAGGCCCCAGCGCCAGCCGAAGGCTGCGGCGGTCCAGCCGGAGAGCAGTCGGCCGCCCATGCCGCCGATGCTGTTGCCGGCCACGTACAGGCCCATCGCGGAGGCCAGGGCGCTGGGGTGGACCTCCTCGGCGAGGTAGGCCATGGCGGTGGCGGGCAGCCCGGCGAGCGCGGCGCCCTGGAGGACGCGCAGCACGACGAGGGTGGTGAGGTCGGGCGCGAACGGCAGGGCGAGGGCGAGGGTGGCGGCGGCGAGGGTGGAGGCCGTCATCACGGCGGTGCGGCCGTACCGGTCGGACAGGGCGCTGGCGGGGAGCAGGGCGAGCGCGAGTCCGAGGGTGGCGGCGGAGGCCGTCCAGCTGGCCTGGCCGGGGGTGAGGTCGAGGTCGGCCGAGAGGATCGGCAGCAGGCCCTGGGTGGAGTAGAGCAGGACGAAGGTCGCGACTCCGGCGGCGAACAGGGCGAGGTTGGCGCGGCGGAAGGCGCGTTGGCCGGGGCGGTGGCGGTCGTCGTGCGAGGCGTCGGGGGCGGGGGCATCCGGGGTGGTCACGGATGCCCTGGTATCGGCGGGCTGCATGTCGTCGACGGTAGGCGCGCTGCGGTTGATGCGTCCAATGCATGAACGGTGGATGATCGATGCGTTGTCGTATGAGTCGAGGTGGTGGCGGGATGGCCGGGGCGGACCGGGTGGACGTGACGGACGGCACGGAGCCGCGGTACCGGGTGGCGGAGTTGGGGCCGGACGAGCCGGCGGTGCTGCTGGCGCCCCGGCTGGCCCAGTTCGCGGCGGTGGCCCGGCTGGAGCACGTGACGCGGGCGGCCGCGCTGCTCGGGGTGCCGCAGCCGACGCTGTCGCGGGCGGTGGCCCGGCTGGAGGAGGAGCTGGGTGTGGACCTGCTGGCCCGTCAGGGCCGGACGGTCCGGCTGACCAGGGCCGGCCGGCTGCTGCTGGCCTCGGTGGAGCGGGCGCTGGCGGAGGTCGAGCGGGGTGCGGAGGCGGCCCGGGCGGAGGCCGATCCGGCGGCGGGGCGGGTGGCGTTCGGCTTTCTGCACACGATGGGGACGGACGCGGTGCCGGCGCTGCTGCGCGGGTTCCGGGCGGGGCATCCGCAGGTCCGGTTCCAGCTGGTGCAGGACTACGTCGGGGCGATGCTGGAGCGGTTGCGGGCGGGGGAGTTGGACCTCTGCCTGGTCGCGCCGCTGCCGGACGATCCGGCTTTCACGGCCCGCCCGCTGGACGAGCAGCGGCTGCACCTGGTCGTCCCGGCGGACCACCGGCTGGCGGGCCGGCGGCGGATCCGGCTGGCGGAGGTGGCCGAGGAGCCGTTCGTCGGGCTGGAGCAGGGGTACGGGCTGCGCGCGATCACGGACGGCTTCTGCGCGCAGGCCGGGTTCGTGCCGCGGCTGGCCTTCGAGGGGGAGGAGGCGGAGACGCTGCGCGGGCTGGTCGCGGCCGGGCTGGGGGTGGCGCTGCTGCCGCCGGCGCTGGTGCCGCGGCCGGGGGTGGTGGAGCTGGAGGTGACGGCGCCGCGCACCCGGCGGGCGATCGGACTGGCCTGGGCGGCGGGGCGGCCGCTGACCCCGCCGGTGGCGGCGTTCCGGGACTTCGTGCTGTCCCGGCGGGGCCGGTTGCTGCAGCACGATTGAGCCGCAACTGGGCCGGATGTGCCGGGGATGGCCCGGACGGTGGAATTCCCGGTGGACTTTCGCCGAACCGGCCGTGTTAACAGTGGTGGGTCTACGCGCGTAGGGGCTATATTTCCGCAATGGAGAAGCAGATCCCTGTCACCGCCGCGGGCGCCGGCCCGCGCATCCCCACCCCCGACCAGATCCGCCGCGCGCCGAAGGTGCTGCTGCACGACCACCTCGACGGCGGGCTGCGCCCGGAGACGGTCGTCGAGCTGGCCGCCGCGGTCGGCTACGAGGGCCTTCCGACCACCGACGCCAAGGAGCTCGGCGAGTGGTTCCGCGAGGCCGCCGACTCCGGCTCGCTGGTCCGCTACCTGGAGACCTTCGCGCACACCTGCGCCGTGATGCAGACCCGCGAGGCCCTGATCAAGGTCGCCGCCGACTGCGCCGAGGACCTGGCCGCCGACGGCGTCGTGTACGCCGAGGTCCGCTACGCCCCCGAGCAGCACCTGGAGGCCGGCCTGTCCCTGGACGAGGTCGTCCAGGCCGTGAACGAGGGCTTCCGCCTCGGCGAGGCCAACGCCCGTGCGGCCGGCCACCGGATCCGGGTCGGCACCCTGCTGACCGCGATGCGGCACGCCGCCCGCTCCACCGAGATCGCCGAACTGGCCAACCGCCACCGGGACCAGGGCGTCGTCGGCTTCGACATCGCCGGTGCCGAGGCGGGCCACCCGCCCACCCGCCACCAGGCCGCCTTCGACTACCTCAAGGGCGAGAACAACCACTTCACCATCCACGCGGGCGAGGCCTTCGGCCTGCCGTCGATCTGGGAGGCCCTGCAGTGCTGCGGCGCCGACCGGCTCGGCCACGGCGTGCGGATCGTCGACGACATCACGGTGGCCGAGGACGGCAGCGTCGAGCTCGGCCGGCTGGCCGCGTACGTGCGCGACAAGCGCATCCCGCTGGAGATGTGCCCGACCTCCAACCTCCAGACCGCGGCGGCCACTTCGTACGCCGAGCACCCGATCGGGCTGCTCAGCCGGCTGAAGTTCCGGGTCACCGTGAACACCGACAACCGGCTGATGAGCGGCACCAGCATGAGCCGCGAGTTCGGGCACCTGGTGGAGGCCTTCGGCTACACGCTGGGGGACATGGAGTGGTTCACGGTGAACGCGATGAAGTCCGCGTTCCTGCCGTTCGACGAGCGGCTGGCGATGATCAACGACGTGATCAAGCCGGGGTACGCCGAACTGAAGGCGGAGTGGCTGTTCAGCTCGGGCACCGGCGACAGCTGAGCGGCCCGGCCCGTTCGAATGGTCGGGTGAACGCCCATGTCTCGAAAGGGAGTTGGCGTTCATCCGACTACTCACTCGGGTGAGTGAACACCCTTTGGTCCTCGCGCGGCCCACTCACTACGGTGTGCCCGTCCATGCTGACAGGCCGTGGCGGCGGTAGCCCGTCCGCCCCGTCCCGATGTCGGCCACCGACGACGACCCAAGGGACGAACCATGAAGCAGGCTCTCAAGGCCGCCGGCACCGCGGCGCTCGGCATCGCCATCGCGGCGGTGGGCGCCGGTACCGCCGCCGCCGCCCCCGCGCCCGGCGGCCTCGGGCTGCCCACCGGCGCGGTCACGAACCCCGCGGTGACCGGCGCGGTCACCGACACCGCTGCCAAGCTGCCCGGCGGCGACAAGGTCACCGGCACGCTCGGCACCCTCACCCCGGCCGCCGGCCAGGCGGCGCCCGCCCCGGCCGCCGAGGCCGGTGCCGCCACGCGTGGCGCCATCCCGACCATCCCCGGCATCGACAAGACCCCCATCGGCGGGCTGACCCACACCCTGCCGCTGCCGGGCCTGGCCGGCTGACCTGGCCGGGGGGGGGGGCCCCCGCGCGGGCCCGCCCCCCCCCCCCGCCCCCGCGGCCGGCGCCGCCGCCCCCCCCCGCCCCCCCCCCCCCCCCCCCCCCCGCCGCGCCCCCC
>NZ_JBHWIR010000024.1:0-15348 GCF_042731835.1 Kitasatospora sp. NPDC059817
GGGGGGCGGGGCGGGGGGGCGCCCCGGGGGCCCCCACGCGGGCCCGGCCGCTCACCCCCCCCGGGGGGCGGGCGCGGGGCCGGGTGGGGGTTTGCCACCCCGGCCCCCTTCGGCGTCGGTCAGCGGGCCGCGTTCAGCCGCTCCACGGCCGCGGCCACCCGCTCGTCGGTCGCGGTGAACGCGACCCGGACGAAGCGCTCGCCGGCCGGCCCGTAGAAGTCACCGGGCGCCACCAGGATGCCCAGTGCGGCCAGCTCGGCCACGGTCTCCCAGCACGGGCGGTCCTGCGTCACCCACAGGTAGAGGCTCGCCTGCGAGTGCTCGACCCGGAAGCCGTACGCCTCCAGCGCCGCCCGCAGCGCCGAGCGCCGGGCCGCGTACCGCTCCCGCTGCTCCGCCACGTGCGCGTCGTCCGACAGCGCCGCGATCGTCGCCGCCTGGACCGGCGCCGGCACGATCATGCCGCCGTGCTTGCGGACCTCCAGCAGCTCCCTGACCACCACCGGGTCACCCGCCACGAAGGAGGCGCGGTAGCCGGCCAGGTTGGAGCGCTTGGAGAGCGAGTGGACGGCCAGCAGGCCCTCGTGGCCCGCGCCGCAGACGTCCGGGTGCAGGACCGAGACCGGCTCGGCGGACCAGCCCAGCTCCAGGTAGCACTCGTCGCTGACCAGCAGCGCCCCGTGCTCCCGGGCCCAGGCGACCGCCCGGCGCAGCTCGTCCCCGCCGAGCACCCGGCCGGTCGGGTTGGACGGCGAGTTCACCCAGAGCAGGCGCACCCGCGAACCGTCCAGCTCGTCCACCGAGTCGTACTCGACCGGCTCCGCGCCGCACAGCCGCGCGCCCACCTCGTACGTCGGGTAGGCCAGCCGCGGGTAGGCGACCTGGTCGCCCGGGCCGAGGCCGAGCTGGGTCGGCAGCCAGGCCACCAGCTCCTTGGAGCCGACGGTCGGCAGCACGGCCTGCGGGCCGAGCTCGGCGCCGCAGCGGCGGTGCAGCCAGCCGGCGATCGCCTCGCGCAGCTCCACCGGGCCCCACACCGTCGGGTAGCCCGGCGTGTCGGTGGCGGCGGCCAGCGCCTTCTGGATCACCTCGGGGACCGGGTCCACCGGGGTGCCCACCGAGAAGTCGCAGAGACCGCCCGGGTGGGCCAGCGCGGTCGCCTTGTACGGCTCCAGCTTGTCCCAGGGGAAGACCGGCAGGAGGTCGGAAACGCGGCGCGCCGCCCCCGGGTGACCCGGGAACGGCGCGCGCGTGCTGTTGGTGTTCACAGCTCAGATGCCACCGATCGTCAGTGGTCGGCGTTCTGCGGCGGCAGAGCGGCGATGAAGGGGTGGTCGCGCTCGATCAGACCCAGCTTCGAGGCGCCACCGGGCGAACCCAGATCGTCGAAGAACTCGACGTTCGCCTTGTAGTAGTCCTTCCACTCCTCCGGGGTGTCGTCCTCGTAGAAGATCGCCTCGACCGGGCAGACCGGCTCGCAAGCGCCACAGTCGACACACTCATCCGGGTGGATGTAGAGCGATCGCTCGCCCTCGTAGATGCAGTCAACCGGGCACTCTTCGATGCACGCCTTGTCCTTCACGTCGACACAAGGCTGCGCGATGACGTAGGTCACGCTGTCGTTCCTCCTCGGAAGGGCCGTGGCGGCCCGTTCTGTTCTGCTCGCGTGCGCGGTGAGCGCGGCGTCGTCGATGCCCGCCCCTAGTATCGCGGGTCGGAGACCGCAAATGCACAGGAGGTGCCCAGATGACGGCAGGCGGCCCGGCCCAGGACCGTCCGGAGGTCCGGATAGATCGCTCTGACGTGGGACGACGCGTGTCCGTCCGCCGCCTCTCGGGGTTCGTGGACGACCGTCCGGTGTTCCGGGATTCGATCGGCGTGCTCACATCGTGGGACGATCATGGACTGACGGTCGCCCCGCGGACCGGCGACCCCGTCTCCTTCGACGAGAAGCTGCTGGTCGCGGGCAAGGTCGTGCCGCTCTTCCCGGCCCGGCGCGCGCCGCTGCCCGCCGCCACGCCCGTCGAACTCCAGCGGATCGCGGCCCGCGGCTGGCCCGCCGTCGAACAGGAGCCGCTCGGCGCGTGGACGCTGCGCGCCTCGGCCGGGTTCACCCGGCGCGCCAACTCCGTCCAGGCGCTCGGCGACCCCGGACTGCCGCTGCCCGACGCGCTCGCCGCCGTCCGCCGCTGGTACGCGGCGCGCGGCCTTCCCGCGTACGTCGAGGTGATCACCCCGGGCTCGCCGGACGAGCTGCGGGCCGAGCTCGACCGGCTGGGAGCCGGCTACGCGCCCACCCTGGTGCGCACCGCCCCGCTGGCCGGGCTCGCCCGGGTCGGCTCCGGGCCTGACCGGGTCCGGCTCGCCCGCACCGCCGACCCGGCCTGGCTCTCGCTCTACCGCCGGGTCGGCGAGGACGAGGCGCTGGAGCAGGCCGCCCGGCAGGTGCTGCACGGCGGGCCGTCGGTCTGGTTCGCCACCGTGCCGGGCGCCCCCGGACAGCCGCCGCTGGCGATCGGACGCTGCGTCATCGACGGGCCCTGGGCCTGCTTCGGCGCGATCGAGGTCGCGCCGTACGCCCGGCGGGCCGGGCTGGCCACGACCGTCATGGCGGTGCTCGCCGCCCGGGCCGCCGAGGAGGGGGCGACCGGCGGGTACCTCCAGGTCGAGGCGGACAACACCGGGGCGATCGCGCTCTATGACGGACTCGGCTTCACGACCAGTCACACTTACCACTACGCCCTTCTCCCCCAGGGGTAGCACCGCCCGCCCGCACCGCCGCCCCGCCCGCCCGCCGCTCCTCGCCCGCCTTTGCCCGCCCGCCGTACGAAAGCCGTCGCCGTCACCGTGACCGAGCAGAGCAGAGACCGCTTCCGGACCGCCGCCCGCGCCGAGCATCCCGACCCGGTGCTGCTCTGCCTGCTCGCCGCCGCCGAACACGGCCCGGTCCTCGACCCGGACGACCCCGGGGAACCGCCCAGCGTGGACGCCCTGCTCGCCGCCTGCGAGGCCGCGCTCGACCGGCACGCGAGCGCCGTCCGGCTCGCCGTCGCCGAACGCGCCCCCGCCGGCCCGGAGGAGACCGCCGCCCTGCTCGCCGCCGTCCTCGGCGGGCGGGAACGCTTCCACGGGCGGCAGTCCGACTACCGGCGGCTCGAATCCTCGCTGCTGCCCGACGTGCTGCGGCGGCGGCGCGGACTGCCGATCATGCTGTCCCTGGTGTGGATGGCGGTCGGGCGGCGGGCCGGGCTCGCCGTCCACGGCATCGCGCTGCCCGGCCACGTCATCGTCGCCGTCGGCGGGCCGGGCGGCGGCGACGAGTACGTGCTCGCCGACCCCTTCCACGGCGGGCGGCTGCTCGACCCGGACGACGCCGAACGCCTGGTCCGCGGCGCCGGGCAGGAGTTCAGCCCCGACCTGCTCACCCCCGCCCAGCCGCTCGACCTCGTGCTGCGCGTGCTCGGCAACATCCGCGCCTGGGCCGCCGACCGCCCCGAACACGCCCGCACCCAGCTCTGGGCCACCGAACTCGCCCTCCTGCTGCCCCGCCACCCCGCCCAGCTCCGCCTCGAACGCGCCGAACTCCTCGTCCGCACCGGCGACTTCCTCGGCGGCTCGGCCGAGATGGACGCCTTCGCGCAGATCCTCGACACCTTCGACCCCGACACCGCCGCCAAGGTCCGCCAGGAGGCCCGGGCCGCCCGGCACCGGCTCAACTGACGACCGCCCGAGAACGCGCTCGGAGCTGGCTGGGAGCGCGCTCGGAGCCGGCCGGGGGCGCGCTCAGAGCCAGCCCTTCTCCCGGGCGATCCGCACCGCCTCGGTGCGGTTGCGGGCCTCGGTCTTCTGGATCGCCATCGACAGGTAGTTGCGGACCGTCCCCTCCGACAGGTGCAGCCGCCGCGCGATGTCCGCGTTCACCGCCCCGTCCGCCGCCGCGCCCAGCACGTCCCGCTCGCGCGCCGTCAGCGGGTTCGCCCCCTCCGCCAGCGCGGCCGCCGCCAGCACCGGATCGATCACCCGCTCCCCGCGCAGCACCCGGCGGATCGCCTCCGCCAGCTCCGAGGCCGGCGCGTCCTTCACCAGGAACGCGTCCGCCCCCGACTCCATCGCCCGCCGCAGGTACCCCGGCCGGCCGAAGGTCGTCGCGATCACCACCCTCGTCCCCGGCGCGTTCCGGCGCAGTTCGGCGGCCGCCTCGATGCCCGTCATCCCCGGCATCTCGATGTCCAGCACGGCCACCTGCACCTCGTGCGCCAGCACCGCCGCCACCACCTCGTCCCCTCGCCCCACCTGCGCGACGACGTCGATGTCCCCCTCCAGCCCGAGCAGCGCCGCCAGCGCCTCCCGGACCATCCCCTGGTCCTCGGCGAGCAGCACGCGGATCAGGGCCCCGTTCTGAATGTCGCTCATGCCCACGACCTTAGAGGGGCGCCGGAGAGGCTGCGGGCGGTATTCGCCTGGCTCGCCGAAGCCCTGCGGGCCAGACTGGCCGCATGCTGAACCTGGAGCGCCTCCGCCCGGACCACGCCGACGCCCTGCTGGCCTTCGAGCGCGCCAACCGCGCCTGGTTCGCGCGGACCGTTCCGGACCGCGGCGACGCCTACTTCGCCGAGTTCCCGGCCCGCCACGCCGCCCTGCTCGCCGAACAGGACTCCGGCGTCTGCCGGTTCCACGCCGTCCTCGACGCGGCCGGCGCCGTCCTCGGCCGCGTCAACCTCGTCGACATCGCCGACGGCACCGCCGAACTCGGCTACCGCGTCGGCGAACACGCGGTCGGCCGGGGCGTCGCCACCACCGCCGTCGCCCACCTCTGCCGGCTGGCCGCCGCGGACTACGCCCTCACGTCGCTGACCGCCGTCACCACCCTCGACAACCTCGCCTCCCAAGCCGTCCTCACCCGCAACGGCTTCACGGTCGTCGCCGAACTCACCCTCGACGACCGCCCCGGCCTCCGGTTCAGCCGCTCCCTCACCGACGGCCGGCCCTCGGCATAGGAAGTCGGCCCGGCCGACTTCCCACTCCGGATGCGGGTCAGAGCCAGCGCTGGGCGGCCTCGACACTGTCGGAGCCACTGGTGTTGAAGGCGATGGCGGCCTGCGGGGCGTGGCGCCGGACGAGGTTGACGACGAGCTCGAAGAAGGGCAGGGCGGGTTCGGGCTTGCGGATGCCGCCGCCGATGACGACGACGTCCCAGTCCCGGCCGGCGAGGGCGGCGGTGATCGCGGGCCCGGCCGTCTCGTCGGGCGCGACCAGGGCCATCGCCGCGTCGATGCCGTGGTCGGCGAAGCGGGCGAGTTCGGCGTCGAGAACGGCCCGCAGGCCGTCGCCGTCCATGCCGGGGACGGTGTGCGGGTCGAAGCCGAGGATGAGTGCGGTAGCCATGCCGGGGAGGACGGTCAACCCGACCGGCCGGGTTCCGTGCCGGCCGGCGCGGTGACCGTCCGCAGCGGAACGAGGGCCCGGAGCCGGAAGCCCCGGCCCCGCTCGCCCGGCCCGGCCTCAAGCCGCCCGCCGACCAGGGCCAGCCGCTCCTCCAGGCCCGAAAGCCCGTTGCCCGGCTGGGACTTGCCCGGTCCGCGCCCGTTGTCGGCGATCTCCAGGACGGCGTAGCGCTCGCCGCCGCCCTCCCAGCTCTCGTCGGCCGTGACGGTGCAGACGGTGGCGCCCTCGCCGTGCCGGACGATGTTGGTGACGGCCTCGCGCAGGGCCCAGGCCAGCGCGCCCGCCTCTTCGTCGGCGAGCCCCGGCCAGGTGTCGGCCAGTTCCGGCGCGGCCTCCAGCCGGACCTGTGCGGCGGCCAGCGCGGTGCGGGCGGCGGCGAGTTCGACCGGCAGGGTGGGGCGGCGGAAGCCGGTCACCGCCTCCCGGACGTCGATCAGCGACTGCCGGGCGACCTGCTCGATGTCGGCGACCTGCGCCCGCGCCGCCTCGTCCTTGCCGGCGTCCATGAACCGCCCGGCCAGTTCGCTCTTCAGCGTGATCAGCGACAGCGAGTGCCCGAGCAGGTCGTGCAGGTCGCGGGAGAGGCGCAGCCGTTCCTCGGACGCGGCCAGGTGGGCGACGGCGGCGCGGGCCTCGCGCAGCTCCTTCATGGTGGCGACCAGCCGCTGCATGCCGGTCATCGCGGCGCCGGCGAGGAAGGAGGTGAGGGCCAGGGTGGGGATGGTGTCGCCGCCGGCGTGGCTCAGCACGCCGACGGTGGCGGTGAGCACGGCCATGGCGGCGACGCCGGGCAGCGCGTAGCGCACCGGCAGGACCACGGCGACGCACACCGAGGCGTAGGTGAAGAGGGTCAGGAAGGCCTCGCCGAGGACGAAGGCCGACACGGTCGCGAGCACGACCATCGTCGCGACGATCAGCCGACAGGCCCGGGGCCGCATCCCGACCATCGAGCGGAAGATCACCAGCAGGACGTAACTGCCGACGAAGACCGCCAGGCAGAGCCAGCCGAACACCCTGGCGGCCGTCCCGTGCCCGCCGTGCAGGAGGTTGCCCACCGGGTAGGCCAGGTAGATCGTCCACAGCAGCATCCAGCTGACCTTGACCAGCAGTTGCCGCCTGGTCTCGATCGGCGAGCCCGGGACGGTCATGAACGACGTGCGCGCCGGACCCCCCTCCGGCTGCTCGTCGGATCGGCGGGTCTGGCGCGGCTCGGTCATGTCGGTCATCATGCCTGGCGGGTGTCACGGCGGTACAGCGCCGCCGCGGCGACGACGAACACCACGAGGAAGGCGGCCAGTCCGGCGACCGCGCCGGTGTCGAGGGAGTGCCCGGGCCGGGTGAACGCGGCCAGTTGGTTGTACAGGTACACCGGGTTGAACCGGGCGAACTTCTCCAGCGAGCCGCTCACCGGGAACCACGTCCCGCCGAACAGCGCCATCACCATGTAGGTGATCATCACGATGGTCTGCACCGAGTCCGGCGCCGCCGCGTACCCGAGCGCCACCCCGAGTGCCGCGAACACGAAGCTGCCCAGCCACAGCGCCGCCGCCAGACCGGCCCACTGCGCCGCGCCGAGCGACACGCCCTGGACCGCGCCGAGCGCGAAGACCACCAGGATCGCCGGCAGCGTGGTCACCGAGCTCGCGGCGATCTTGCCGAGGGTGTACGCCCGGCCGGGCAGCGCGGTGAGCCGCAGCTGGCGCACCCAGCCGCTCTTGCGCTCCAGCGAGATCCGCTGCGCGCTGCCGGTGAGCACCGCGCCGACCGCGCCGAAGGTGGCCATCGAGACCATGAAGTAGGTCTTCACCGACAGCCCGCCGGCCAGTGGGGAGGAGCCGTAGGCGTGGGTGAAGAAGAAGTACATCAGCGCCGGGAAGGCGATGGTGAAGACCAGGTAGCGCCGGTTGCGGAAGGTCCGCAGGATCTCCAGCCGGATCAGGGTGGTCATCGCACGGTCTCCTTCGCGTCCTCGTGCCGGTCCTGCGCGCCGGTGATCGTCAGGAAGGCCTGTTCCAGGCCGAGGCCGGTGACTTCCAGCCCGCGCGGGTACAGGCCCGCCCGGTAGAGCCCGGCGACGCTGGCGTCGGCGTCCGCGGTGCGGATCCGGACGGTCCGCACGCCCGGCACCCGGGCGGTGACGTCCAGGGACTGCACGCCCGGCAGCAGGCGTAGCACGTTTTCGTCGAAATCCCCGTCCACGTCGTGGAGTTCGAAGGCGACTCGGCGGGCTCCGGCGCGCGCCTTGATCTCGGCGGAGCTGCCGTCGGCGATCAGCCGGCCCCGGTGCAGGACAAGGACGCGGTCGGCGATCGAGTCCGCCTCCTCCAGGTAGTGGGTGGCGAACAGCACCGTGCGCCCGGCGTCGGCCTGTGCCCGCATGCTCGCCCAGAACGCCTGCCGGACGGTGACGTCCATGCCGGTGGTGGGCTCGTCCAGCACGATCAGGTCGCTGTCGCCCGCGATCGCGAGTGCGAAGCGGACCCGCTGCTCCTGGCCGCCGGACAGCTTGTCGGCCCGGCGCTCGGCCAGTTCGGTGATCCCGGCGTCGGCCAGCACCTCCTTGACCGGCCGGCCGCGCGGGTGCACGGCGCGGGCGAGCTCGACCAGCTCGCGGACCTTGGCGTCGGCCATCAGCCCGCCGCTCTGCAGCATCGCGCCGACCCGGCCGGCCACGATCGCCTCCCGCGGGGTGCCGCCGAACAGCGTGACGCTGCCCTGGTCGGGCTGGCGCAGGCCGAGCAGCAGGTCCAGGCTGCTGGACTTGCCGGCGCCGTTCGGGCCGAGCAGGGCGACGGTCTCGCCCGGGCGCAGCACGAGGTTGAGGTCGTCCACGGCGCGCACCCGCCCGTAGCTCTTGCCGACGCCGCGGAAGGCGGCCACTTCGGTGCTCATCGCCCTGCTCTTCTCTCCTGGTGGTGTCGCGCCCGTGGTCGCGATCGGTGTCGCGATCGGTGTCGTTCGCACCACCTCAGGGTCCCGTGCGGACAGGGTGCGGCGGCAGTGTCCGCCGTCGTGCCTTCGGTATGACGGATGTCATGGCTGCGGCCGGTACCCGGGTCAGGGGTACCGGCCGCACAACCGCAGGTCAGGCCGGTTGTCAGAGGCCCAGCGCGCGCTTCACGAAGTCGACCTGGAGCAGCAGCAGGTTCTCCGCGACCTCCTCCTGCGGCGTCATGTGCGTGACGCCGGACAGCGGCAGCACGGTGTGCGGGCGGCCGGCCGCGAGCAGCGCGGAGGACAGCCGCAGGGTGTGCGCGGCGACCACGTTGTCGTCCGCCAGGCCGTGGATGATCATCAGCGGCCGCTCCAGCCCGGCGGCGTAGCCGGTCAGCGAGTTGGCCGCGTACACCTCGGGCCGCTCGGCCGGGTGGCCGAGGTAGCGCTCGGTGTAGTGGGTGTCGTACAGCTCCCAGTCGGTCACCGGGGCGCCGGCGACGGCCGCGTGGAAGACGTCGGGGCGGCGCAGCACGGCGAGCGCGGAGAGGTAGCCGCCGTACGACCAGCCGCGGATGGCGACCCGGCCGAGGTCCAGCGGGAACTCCTCGGCGAGTGCCTGCAACGCGTCGGCCTGGTCGTCGAGGGTGGCCCCGGCGAAGTCGAAGGCGATGGACTTCTCCCAGGCCGGGTTGCGCCCGGGGGTGCCGCGCCCGTCGGCGACGACCACGGCGAAGCCCTGGTCGGCGAACCACTGCGAGTTGAGGTGCGGGTTGTGCGCCTGGACGACGCGCTGGCCGTGCGGGCCGCCGTACGGGTCCATCAGGACGGGCAGCAGGCCGTCCCGCTCGCGGTCGTAGCCGGTGGGCAGGAAGACGGCGGACGGGATGCGGCGCTCGCCGGCGAAGCGGAACACCGGGCGGGCGGTGATGACCGGGGTCTCGGCGTAGGAGGCGATGGTGGCGACGTCGTCGACGACCACGCCTTCGGGCAGGTCGCGGGCGACCTGGACGAGGGTGCCGGGCAGGTCGGGCTCGGCGGTGGCGCGCACGGTGATCCCGCCCGCGTGCACGGCGCTGGTGACGGAGGTGAACGGACGGCCGTTGGAAGACTCCCAGCCGAGCCGCTTGCCGTCGTGGCTGATCCGGCCGACGGCGATCCAGCCGGGCTCGGGGTCGGTCTCCGCGGCGCCGCCGGAGGCGGTGAACAGCACCTCGGCGTCGGTGACGGCGACCACCGAGCGCAGGTGCAGGTCGGCCCCGGTGACGGCCTGGTCGCCGATCACCAGCGCCCGCACGCCGCCCTCGTCGGAGATCCGGACCAGCTTGCCGTCCGGGGTCCAGGACGGGACGCCCTGGAACAGCTCCAGCCAGACATCGTCACGCTCCTCGAACAGCACCTCGGTGGCGCCGGTGGCCACGTCGAGGCCGAGGATCAGCTGGCTGCGCTGGTCGCGGGCTTGGACGAGCAGCAGCGGCACGCCGCCCGCGGACCAGTGCACCCGGGCGAGGTACGGGTAGGCCATGCGGTCCCAGACCACCTCGGTGCGGCCGCCGTCCAGGTCGAGCACCCAGAGGCCGACCTCGGCGTCGGCGGTGCCGGCGGCCGGGTAGGCGACCTCGGCGGGCTCGCGCTGCGGGTTGGCCGGGTCGGCGATCCACCAGCGGCGCACCGGGGTGTCGTCGGCGCGCTCGACCAGCAGCCGGTCGCCGTCGGGGGACCACCAGAAGCCCCGGTCGCGGCTCATCTCCTCCTGGGCGATGAACTCGGCCTGCCCCCAGGTGACGTTCGGGCCGTCGGGCTCGGCGAGCACCCGGTCGGCGGTGCCGTCGGCGCGGGTGAGGCGCAGTTCGCCGGCGGTGTTGGCGTAGGCGACGTGGCTGCCGTCCGGGGAGAGCCGCGGGTCCAGCAGCGGGCCCTGGGCGGGCAGTTCGGCGGTGGCGCCGGTGGCCAGGTCGGCGGTGAACAGCCGGCCGGAGAGGGCGAAGGCGGCCAGTCGGCCGGCCGCGTCCAGGGCGTAGCCGACGATGCCGGCCGAGCCTTCGCGGCTGCGCTCGCGGCGGGCCTTCTCGGCGGGCGAGAGGTCCTCCTCGCCGCCGCCGAGCAGCACGGCCGGGTCGGCGGCGATCCGCTCCTCGCCGGTGGCGGTGTCGAGGGTCCAGAGCAGGTTGGCCCGGTCGCCGCCCGACCGGGAGCGCAGGAAGACGACCCGCGAGCCGTCCGGTGCGACGGAGAAGGAGCGGGGCGCGCCGACGGTGTAGCGCAGGGTCCGCGCGTACTGCCGGGGGAAGGTGTCCGCAGGGGTGTGGGAGGTCATGGCACCAGACCCTACGATGCCGTACTCCCGCTGCCGGGCGCCTGGTGATCACTCGTTCGGAGCATCGTTCCCGAGTGCGCCCCAAAGGCGCCCATACCCCCTCCGACCGGCCCATGCGCCCCACGAGTGCCTCCGTACCCCGGCGCGTGGAGACTCACCGAATGTAATGCTCCCCTTACCCATCGGGTATGACTGGTCGGGCGGGTGATCGTCGGGCCCGTCCCGGCCCCGGTCGCCCGACCGCAAGTCCCGTACGGTCCCACCGTCACCCTCCCCAGGGGGTGGCGCACCCGAGAAGGGGTGTGAGCCGACATGGCTTTGTCCGTCTCCGCAGCCATGCTGATGCTGGTCATCGTGGTGGTGCTGATCCGCCGCTCCGGGCTGAAGCTCGCGCACGCGATCATCTGCGCGCTGCTCGGCTTCTACCTGGCGTCCAGCTCGATCGCGCCGTCGATCAGCCAGGTCACCAGCAACCTCGCCGGGATGATCAACGGCCTGAAGCTCTGACCCCGCCACGGCGGTCGTTAGGCTTCCTCCCATGACCGCGACTACCGGCCGCCGCCTGCTCCTGGTGCACGCCCACCCCGACGACGAGTCGATCGGCAACGGCGCCACCATGGCCCGGTACGCCGCCGAGGGCGCCCAGGTCACCCTGGTGACCTGCACCCTCGGCGAGGGCGGCGAGGTGATCCCGCCCGGGCTGGCCCATCTGACGGCCGATCGGGAAGGAACCCTCGGCGCGTACCGGATCGGCGAGCTGACCGCGGCCATGCGCGCGCTCGGCGTCACCGACCTCCGCTTCCTCGGCGGCCCGGGCCGCTACCGCGACTCCGGGATGATGGGCCTGCCCGACAACGACGTGCCCGGCTGCTTCTGGCAGGCCGACGTCGACGAGGCGGCCGGCCACCTGGTCGCGGTGGTCCGCGAGGTCCGGCCGCAGGTGCTGGTCACCTACGACGAGAACGGCGGCTACGGGCACCCGGACCACATCCAGGCGCACCGGGTCGCGATGCGCGCGTACGAGCTGGCGGCCGATCCGGCGCACCGTCCGGAACTGGGCCCGGCCTGGCGGATCGCCAAGGTCTACTGGAACCGGATGCCCCGCTCGGTGATCGAGGCCGGGCTCGCCGAGACCGCCGCCCGGGCGCCCTTCCCCGGGACGGCCCGGCCGGCCGACGTTCCCGGGGTGGTGGCCGACGAGGTGGTCACCACCGTGCTGGACGGCTCCGCCTACGCCGGGCGCAAGGCCGCCGCGATGGCCGCGCACGCCACTCAGATCACCGTGGACGGCGCCTTCTTCGCGCTCTCCAACGACCTCGGCCAGCCGCTGGTCACCACCGAGTACTACCAGCTGGTACGCGGCCAGGCCGGGCCGGAGCGGCCCGAGGACGACCTGTTCGCCGGCCTGTCGCCCGCCGCCGACCCGCTGCCCACCGCCACCGCCACCGCCACCGCCACCGCCACCGCCACCGCCACCGCCGAGGAGAGCGTCCGATGACCGAGCCCGCCGCCGCCCGGCCGCCGCGCCGCTCGTTCCCGGCGGCCGTCCTCGGCACCCGCGAGGAGCGGCTGGCCGAGCCTCAGCCCCCGCGCGGCGCCCGGATCACGGCCTACGCCCTGTTCTTCCTGCTGGGTGTCGCGGTGTCGGTCTGCGGATCCTTTGTGCAGGCCTTGTGGCCGCCCGTGGGGGTCCTGCTGGCGCTCGCCGCGACCGGCGCCACCTTCTACGGCGGCCTGCGGGTCACCGGCACCCGGCTGGGCGCGGCGCTGCCCGCGGCCGGCTGGTTCATGGCGATGCTGCTGGTGATCGTGCCCCGGCCGGAGGGCGACAACGTGCTGTGGTCCAACGCCACCTCGCTCGGCTGGCTGTTCGGCGGCTCGGTCCTGGGCGTGATCTGCGCCACCCTGCCGACCCGTAGCGGCTGGTTCCCGGGCGTGCCCGGCCCGCAGCGCTGAACCCGCCCGCGGGGCACGTACGGCACCGCGCACGACGCGCAGTCAGGAGCGCACGGCCGTACTCTCATACCGGAGGAACCGGACGTATCAGGATCTGTCCGAAGCCGTTCGTCGCTCTGTTCTTCCCAGTATGGTGGTCCCGCAGAACGCCGTACCCGACCGCCGCCCGCCCAGGCCCGGCGACCACGAACCGCGGTCGCGCCGCACGGCCCGCCCGCGAACCCGGAGCAGAGCAGCATTGAGCAGCCGCGAATCTGACAACGCCCACCCGACGCCCCGGCGTACGGGTCCGGACGCCTACCCGTCGGGCACCCCGCCCTACGGCACACCGGGACTCCCGGGCGGCGACCGGGCCGGTGCCGCCCAGGGCGCCGCGTCGGGCGGCGAGGACGACGGCCCGAAGACCGAGACCACCCTGACGACCCGGGTCCGGATCAACATCCCCGGGTCGCGTCCGATCCCGCCGGTCGTGGTCCGCAGCACCGTCAAGAACGAGGACGGCCCGGGCGAAGAGGCCCCGGCGGCCGCCCCCGAGCCGGGCGGCCCGCGGCACCGGTCCGCGCCCTCCTCCCCCGTCCTCGGGGTGATGGAGGGCGGCGCCCGCACGGCCACCCCGCCGGAGCTGCCGCCGGAGTGGCAGGTCCCGCCGATCCCGCCGGCGACGTCCGAGGCCGAGTCCACCGGCGCCTGGTTCCGGCCGCGGCAGAAGAAGGCCGAGCCGGCGCCGACCGCCGTACCGGCCGGTGCCCCGAACACCCCTGGCGCGCCGGAGGCCTCGGCCGCGCCCGCCGCCGCCGAGCCCCGGCCGACGGCTTCCCCGGCCCCCGGCGCCCGCCCGAACGGTGCCCGCCCCGCCCAGGGCGCGGCCCGTCCGAACGGCCGACCGGTGCCCGCCCAGGCCCCGAACCCGGCCCCGAACGGCTCGCCCGCCGCGCCGTTCCCCGCCGGCCCCGGTGCGCAGGCCCCGGCGGAGGAGCCCGGCGTGTACGAGGCCGCCTCCCCCTTCGCGCCGCCCACCGCCGACCCGTTCGCCCCGATGGCGCCCACGGCCGGAGCCCGCGGCCGGCGCGACGACCGCCCGCAACAGGGCGCCCAGCAGAACGGCGGCCAGCAGAACGGCAGGCAGCGCAACGGCCGGCAGCCCGACGGACGGCCGCAGCAGGGCCCGCGCCCGGGCGCCCGCCCGCAGGGCCCGGCGGCCGGCGCGACGGACCCGGAGGACACCTCGGTCGACGGCTTCGAGCCGATCCGCGAGGGCACCCCGCCGCCCGCCGCCATACCGGGCCTGCCGCAGAACGGCGCCGCGCACGGCGGCGAAGCCCGCCCGCAGCCCGGCCTGTTCGCCTCGGCCCCGGCCGGTGCCGACCCGTTCGCCACCCAGCGCCCCGCCGGGCCGGGCCAGGACGCCTTCGCCCACCCGGCCCCCGGCGGGCTCTTCCCCGGCGCCCCCGGGCACCCGCAGCAGCAGCCCGGACCGGACCCGGAGGCCACCGAGCTCACCCCGCTGCCGACCCCCGCCCCGGGCCCCCGGCCCGCACCGCAGCCGGCCAAGACCGAGTCCGCGCCCGCGCCCGCGCCCGCGCCCGCCAAGGGCAAGGGCAAGGCCAAGCCGAAGGCCAGCGCCGGCAAGAAGCTGGTCAAGCTGGGCGTGTACGGCGTCGGCTTCGTGCTGTTCCTCGGCGCCGCCGCGTACGGCACCGGTCTGATGCTCAACCAGTCCGACATCCCCAAGGGCACCGTGGTGCTCGGCACCGACATCGGCGGCAACAGCCGCGACCAGGCGATCCACCAGCTCGACGAGACCGTCGGCAAGACCGGCCAGCAGCCGCTCAAGCTGAAGGTCGGCGACCAGGCGCTGAACCTCGACCCGACCGTCGCCGGGCTGAGCTTCGACACCACGGGCACCGTGGACGGCCTCGCCCAGCACAGCTACAGCCCGGTCGACGTCATCAAGTCGCTGAAGGGCGGCACCAAGGCGGTCGCACCGGACGTCAAGGTGGACCGGGCCAAGCTCAAGGCCGCCCTGGACACCCTGGCCTCCGGCTCGGGCCAGGGCCTTCAGGAGGGCTACGTCAAGTTCGCCGAGAACGGCGACCCGGTCGTGGTGCCCGGCCGGGCCGGCCAGGCCGTCGACTCGGCGAGCGCCCTCGACGTGGTCGAGCAGGCCTACCGCGACCGCGCCGCCGGCAAGCCCGACCAGCCGATCGCGCTCGCCGTCACGGCCGCCCAGCCCAAGGTCTCCCCGCAGGCCCTGCAAGCCGCCGCGGACAGCCTCGGCAAGTCCGCGCTCAACGGCAACGTGTACGTCCTGGCCGGCACCAAGAAGTGGATCTTCGGCAAGGTGGTCGCCGCCAAGACGCTCACGCTCGTCCCGGACGCCTCCGGCAAGATCGTGCCCAAGTGGGACCTCGACGCGCTGAACGGCCAGCTGGGCAGCGTGTTCGACAAGGTGAAGGTCAAGAAGAACGGCCAGACCGCCGCGATCACCCCGCAGGACGTCGCGGACGCCGTCACCTCGCTGCTCGACAAGACCGGCGAGAAGGACCGCACCTTCAAGTTCACCGTCGCCTGAGCAACGACCGCACCGATCGGGGGGGGGGGGGGCGGGGCGGCCCCCCCCCCCCCCCCCCACCCCCCCCCCCCCCACCAAAACATGTTAGCACACCACCCCCCACAACACAGCCCCCACACCCCCC
>NZ_JBHWIR010000024.1:15358-57044 GCF_042731835.1 Kitasatospora sp. NPDC059817
CGCGCTCGATCCCCCCCCGCCTACCCGACACCACCCTACAATTACCCCCGCCCCGCACACCCCCACCCCCCCCCCGGGGGGGGGGGGGCCCGCCCCCCCCCCCCCCCCTCGACAACTCCCCCTCCCGGTCAGCAAGATGTGACGCCACACCTTCCGCCACACCTTCCGCCACAGCCACCTCGGGGAGCACGCCGATGAGCCGCCGCCTCCAGCACCGGACGGCCCTGCTCGCCGGTCTCACCGCCCTGTCGCTCTCACTGACGCTCTGTTCGTGCGCCTCCGGCCAGGGCGCCGCCGCGGACGGGCCGTCCGCCACCGGGGCCCCCAAGCTCACCTCGATCGACGTCAACCCGCGCGAGCGCTCCCAGCTGCGCCAGGGCGGCACCCTGCACCTGGCGATCGCCCAGTTCTCCCGCCAGTGGTCGCCGATCCAGACCGACGGCAGCGAGTCCTCGACAATCAGCGTCAGCAAGCCGCTGCTGCCGACCTTCTTCCGCTCCGACGCGGCCGGCACCCAGACCGTCAACCCGGCCTACCTGCAAGACGCCCACGCGGAGCTGCGGGACGGCCGGCAGGTCGTCGTCTGGACGCTCAACCCGAAGGCCCACTGGTCCGACGGCACCCCGATCACCTGGCGCGACCTCGAAGCCAACTGGCGCGCGCTGAACGGGAAGGACCCGGCCTACCGGCCCGCCAGCAACACCGGCTTCGAACAGGTCTCCTCGGTCGAGCGGGGCAAGGACGACTTCCAGGCGGTGATGACCTTCGACCGGCCGTTCTCCGAGTGGCAGTCGATGTTCAACGGCGCCGCCAACGCCCCGCTGCTGCCCGCGAGCCGGCTCGCCACCCCGGAGCTGTTCAACTCCGCCTACCTGGACGCGATCCCGGTCACCGCCGGCCCGTTCAAGGTCGAACGGCTGGACCGCGCCGCCCAGACCATCACCCTGGTCGCCGACCCCGCCTGGTGGGGCGACAAGCCGATGCTGGACCGGATCGTCTTCCACGCCATGCTGCCCAACGCCATGGCCCCCGCCTTCGCCAAGGGCGAGATCGACCTCTTCAACAACGGCCCGGACGTCGCCGGCTACCAGACCATCAAGAGCACCAAGGGCGCCGCCGTCCGCCGGGCCGGCGGGCCCGACTTCCGCCAGCTCACCCTCAACGCCCGCACCCCGGCGCTCAGCGACGCGACCGTCCGCCAGGCCGTCTTCCAGGCCGTCAACCGGGACGCCGTCATCCGCTCCGACCTGAACGGCCTGGACTGGCCCGCCGCCCCGCTCAACAACCACCTGCTGGTCGCCAACCAGAACGCCTACCGGGACAACTCCCTCGGCCTCAGCCGCTACGACCCCGCCGAGGCCGCCCGCAAACTGGACGCGGCCGGCTGGCGGCTCGACGGCGACGTCCGCAAGCGCAACGGCCGCGAGCTGAACCTGCGGATGGTCATCCCGGCCGGCGTCACCCAGGCGCAGAGCGAGGCCGACAGCGCCACCAGGACACTCAAGGACGTCGGCATCAAGGTCACCACGGTCACCGCCGCCGCCAACGAGTTCTTCGACAAGTACGTCAACCGCGGCGACTTCGACATCACCGCCTATTCGCTGCTCGGCACGCCCTTCCCGGCCAGCGGCAACCGCGCCGACTTCGTCCAGAACGGCGGCACCAACCACGTCGGCGCGGGCAGCCCGGCGGTGGACGCCGCCCTCGACCGGGCCGCCGCCGCACCCGACGCGGCCACCGCCTCCGAGGCGATCAACCAGGCCGACGGCGAGCTGTGGAAGGTGGCCGGCGTGCTGCCGCTCTACCAGCGCCCGCAGCTGTACGGCGCCCGCGCCAACCTCGCCAACATCGGCGCCCAGGGGCTGTCCGACATCGTCTGGGAGAACGTCGGCTTCGAGCGGTAGGCGGCGGCGACGCGTAGGCGCCCTCAGCCGTGCAGGGTCTCCCGCCAGAAGTGGCAGGCGCTGCGACGGCCCGGCAGTTCGGCGCCCTCGGCGTCCACCACCGGTACCAGCGGCGGGAGTTCGCTCAGGCAGCGGTCCTGCACCCGGTTGCAGCGCGGGTTGAACGCGCAGCCCTGCGGGACCTCCAGGAGGCTGGGCGGCAGGCCCTTGATGGCGTGGAGGTTCTGCCCCTTCTGGTCCAGCCGGGGGATCGAGTCGAGCAGGCCCCGGGTGTACGGGTGGGCGGGGCGCGCGTACAGGTCGCGCACCGGGGCCGTCTCGACGATCCGGCCCGCGTACATCACCGCGATCGTGTCCGCGACGTCGGCGACCACGCCGAGGTCGTGGGTGATCAGGATCAGCCCCATGTGGAACTCGTGCTGCAACTCGGCCAGCAGGTCCATCACCTGGGCCTGGACGGTGACGTCCAGGGCGGTGGCGGGCTCGTCCGCGATGATCAGGTCCGGCTCCATGGAGAGTGCCATGGCGATCATGATGCGCTGGCGCATGCCGCCGGAGAACTGGTGCGGGTAGTCGCCGACGCGCTGCCTGGCCGCCGGGATCCGCACCCGGTCCATCAGCTCGATGGCCCTCTCCCTGGCCTCCTTGCGGCTGGCGCCGCGGTGCACCTGGAACATCTCGCCGAGCTGGTAGCCCACGCTGAGCACCGGGTTGAGCGAGGACAGCGCGTCCTGGAAGATCATCGCGATCTTCTGGCCCCGGACGAACCGCCGGGCCTTGGAGCCCATGGTCAGCAGGTCCTCGCCGCGGTAGAGGATCCGCCCGCCGGTGATCCGCCCGGGCGGCACGTCCAGGATGCCCATGATCGCCTGCGCGGTCACCGACTTGCCCGAACCGGACTCGCCCAGCACCGCCAGCGTCTCCCCGGCCGACACCGAGTAGCTCACCCCGTTGACGGCCCTGGCCACGCCGTCCCGGGTACGGAACTCGACGTGCAGGTCGTCGACCTCCAGCAGCGGGGTCCCGGGCACCAGGTCCTCCCGACCGCCGCCGATCACCTCCACCATGTCCATCCGAGCAGCCCTCCCCCAGCGCGGCAGCGAGCACCTATACGCGCAGAGCAACTATCAACGACCCGACCCCACTTGCGGAATTGCGCGGCACATCTCTTTTCCATCACAAGAAAGGGCGCACCCCCGGTGCGGGGGCGCGCCCTGGATCCCGCGAGCCGCTAACCGGGCCCGGCATCCCCCTGCCCAGCCTCGCGCTCCGCCGCACTCTGCCCGACCTCGCGCTCCGCCGCGCTCTGCCCGACCTCGCGCTCCGCCGCGCTCTGCCCAATCTCGCGCTCCGCAGCGAAGTGACACGCCGAGTCGTGCCGGGCCGCCCCGCCCAGCCAGGACGGCGAGGCGAGCAGCGGGATCTCGGCCGCGCAGCGGTCCTGCGCCTTCCAGCAGCGGGTGCGGAAGCGGCAGCCGGACGGCGGGTTGGCCGGCGAGGGCACGTCCCCGGTGAGCACGATCCGGTCCCGCGACTCCCGGGCCGTCGGGTCCGGCACGGGGACGGCGGAGAGCAGCGCCTGGGTGTACGGGTGGGTGGCGTGGTCGTAGATCTCGGCATCGCTGCCGATCTCGACCATCTTGCCGAGGTACATCACGCCGACCCGGTCCGAGATGTGCCGGACGATGGAGAGGTCGTGCGCGATGAACATGTACGAGAGGTTGAACTCGCCCTGCAGCTTGTCCAGCAGGTTGATCACCTGCGCCTGGACGGACACGTCCAGCGCGGAGACCGGCTCGTCGCAGATGATGATCTCCGGCTTGAGCGCCAACCCCCGTGCGATGCCGATGCGTTGGCGTTGCCCGCCGGAGAACTGGTGCGGGTAGCGGTTGATGTACTCGGGGTTGAGCCCGACCACGTCCAGCAGGTCCTGGACGGCCTTGCGGCGGTCCCCCTTGGGCGCCACCTCGGGGTGGATCTCGAACGGCTCCCCGATGATGTCGCCGACCGTCATGCGCGGGTTCAGCGAGGTGTACGGGTCCTGGAACACCATCTGGATGTTGCGGCGGACGGCCTTCAGCGCCGACCCGGACAGCCGGGAGATCTCCTCGCCCTTGTAGCGGACCGATCCCCCGGTGGCCGGCTCCAGGTTCATCAGCACCTTGGCCAGCGTGGACTTCCCGCAGCCGGACTCGCCGACGACGCCCAGCGTCTCGCCCTGCCTCAGGTCGAAGGAGACCCCGTCGACGGCCTTCACGGCGCCGACCTGCTTCCTGAACAGCACGCCCTTGGTCAGCGGGAAGTGCTTGACCAGGTCCCGGACTTCGAGGATCGGCTCGCCGCGCGGCACCTCCTGGGCGAAGGCGTCCTTCTCCGGCACCGCGGCGCCCAGTGCGCTGGACCCGTTAGCGGCCATGGAGGGTCTCCTTCCAGAAGAAGCAGGCGCTGCCCCGCCCGGCCAGCGGGGCGCCGTCGTCCTCGGCGACCGGGTACAGCTCCGGCACCTCGGCCCGGCAGCGGTCCTGCGCCCGCGGGCAGCGCGGGTTGAAGGCGCAGCCCTGGGGGATCCGCAGCAGGTTGGGCGGCAGGCCCTTGATGGCGTACAGCTCCTGGCCCTTCTGGTCCAGCCGCGGGATGGAGTCCAGCAGGCCGCGGGTGTACGGGTGCGCGGGGCGCGCGTACAGGTCGTGCACCGGGGCGGTCTCGACGATCCGGCCGGCGTACATCACGGCGATCTTGTCGGCGACGTCGGCGACCACGCCGAGGTCGTGGGTGATCAGGATCAGGCCCATGTTGTACTCGGCCTGGAGCTCCGCGAGCAGGTCCATCACCTGGGCCTGCACGGTGACGTCCAGCGCGGTGGTGGGCTCGTCCGCGATGATCAGGTCCGGTTCCAGGGCCAGCGCCATGGCGATCATGATGCGCTGGCGCATGCCGCCGGAGAACTGGTGCGGGTAGTCGTTCACCCGCTGCTTGGCCGCCGGGATGCGCACCCGCTCCATCAGCTCGACGGCCTTCTCCTTGGCCTCCTTGCGGGACGCCCCCCGGTGGGCGCGGAACATCTCGCCGAGCTGGAAGCCCACCGTCAGCACGGGGTTGAGCGAGGACAGCGCGTCCTGGAAGATCATCGCGATCTTCTGGCCGCGGATCCTGCGCCGTTCCTCGTTGCCCATCTTCAGCATGTCCCGGCCGCGGAAGCGGATCTCCCCGCGCGGGATCCGGGCCGGCGGCATGTCCAGGATGCCCATGATCGCCTGCGCGGTCACCGACTTGCCCGAGCCGGACTCGCCGAGCACCGCGAGCGTCTCCCCCGCCCGGACGCTGTAGTCGACCCCGTTGACCGCCTTGGCCACGCCGTCCCGGGTGACGAACTCGACGTGCAGGTCGCGGACGTCGAGCAGCGGCCCCTCGTACGACGCGGCCCGCTCGGACCTGGTGGCGTCCACGGCTGTACTCACGTTGCGCTCCCCTCGCTCAGCGAAGCTTCGGGTCGAGGGCGTCGCGCACCGCGTCGCCCAGCATGATGAAGGCCAGCACGGTGACGGAGAGCGCCACGGCCGGGAAGAACAGCACGTACGGCGCCGTCCGGATCACCTTCTGGGCGGAGGAGATGTCGATGCCCCAGGAGATGGTCGGGTCCTGCAGACCGATGCCGAGGAAGCTCAGCGTCGCCTCGGTGGCGATGTAGCCGCCGAGCGCGATGGTGGCGACGACGATCACGGGGGCGATGGCGTTCGGCAGGATGTGCCGGAACATCAGCCGCCCCGTCCCGGCGCCGAGCGCCCGGCCAGCCACCACGTAGTCGGACTGTTTGACGGTCAGCACGGCGCCGCGCATGACGCGGGCGATCTGGGTCCAACCGAGGAAGGCCAACGCGATGACCACGCTCCACACCGTGCGGGTGGTGAAGGCGTTCAGCAGCACCAGGGCGCCGAGCAGCAGCGGGAGGCCGAAGAAGATGTCGGTGATCCGGGAGATCACCGCGTCGACGGCGCCGCCAAAGTAGCCGGCGACCATGCCGGCCAGTCCGCCGAGCACGGTGACCGACAGGGTCACGCAGATGCCGACGGTGATCGAGGCCCGGGCGCCGTACACCACCCGGGCGTAGATCGACCGGCCCTGCCCGTCGTAGCCGAACCAGCCGGCGCCGAAGAAGTCCGTCCAGTCCGGCCGCCTGAGGTAGTCGTGGATCAGGTCGGCCTTGCGCGGGTCGGCGTCGGTGAACGCCCAGGGGAAGATCGCCATGACGACCAGCAGCAGGATCAGCACGGCGGAGATCAGGAAGATCGGCCGCCGGCGCAGGTCCCGCCAGGCGTCGCCCCAGAGGCTGCGGGCCTCCTCCCGCTTGGCCGGGTCGGGCTCGACCAGGGTCTCCTGCTCGACCGCCATGCCCTGCTCCCCGGCGTAGTCGAGGTGTGAGACCCCGGGCTTGGGGTGCGGCTCGTAGGAGTTCTCGTCGTGGATGTCAGGCATAGCGGATCCTCGGGTCCAGGACCGCGTAGAGCAGGTCGACGAGCAGGCTGGCGACGAGGTAGACGATCACCAGGACGGTCACGATGCCGACCACGGTGGGGCCTTCCTTCTGGTTGATCGCCCGGTACAGGACGTTGCCGACGCCCTGCACGTTGAAGATGCCCTCGGTGACGATCGCCCCGCCCATCAGGGCGCCGAGGTCGGTGCCGAGGAAGGTGACCACCGGGATCAGCGAGTTGCGCAGCAGGTGGCGGGAGATGACGGTCCGCCGGGGCAGGCCCTTGGCGACCGCCGTGCGGATGTAGTCGGCCCGCAGGTTCTCGCCGATGGACGTCCGGGTGAGCCGGGCGACGTACGCGAGCGAGAGCGAGCCCAGCACGATCGCGGGCAGGATCAGCTGGGAGAGGTCGGTGGAGTCCTGCACCGTCGGGGTGACCCAGCCGAGGTTGGTGGCGAAGATCGTCTGTGCGATGTAGGCCAGCACGAAGACCGGGATCGAGATCACCACCAGGGTGAGGATCAGCACCAGGGTGTCCTGGATGCTGCCGCGCCGGAGGCCGGAGGCCATACCGAGGGCGAGGCCGAGGACCACTTCGAAGACGAAGGCCATCAGCGCGAGCCGGATGGTGACCGGGAAGGCGGTCGCCATGATCTCGGAGACGGGGCGGCCGGTGAAGCTCGTCCCGAAGTCCCCCTGGAAGAGGTTCCCCATGTAGTGCAGGTACTGCTTCCAGACCGGCTGGTCCAGGAAGTACTTGTGCTTGATGCTGGCCACGATGGCCGGGTCGGCGGCCTTCTCGCCGAACAGCGCCGACACCGGGTCGCCCGGCAGCGTGTAGACCATCAGGAAGATCAGCAGCGTGGTGCCAAAGAACACCGGGATCATCTGCAGCACCCGCCGCAGCACGTAACTGCCCATCCGAGCCTCCTTCCTAGACGTGCCCTGGGTGCACGGCCGGCCGGGGACGGTCGGCCGGGAGGGCCGGGCCCCGCCCTCCGTGCGGGAAGGACGGGGCCGGCGCGAGGGGTCGGGGGATCAGCCCTTGACCTCGACCTGGGTCCAGGCCGGGTTGCCGAAGGAGTCGAACTTCACGTTCTGCACCTTGGTCGAGTAACCCGAGTTGGTGCGGTAGTACCAGAGCGGGATGGCCGGCATCCCGCTCGGCAGCACCGCCTCGGCCTGCTGGTAGCCGGTCACCGTGTCGGCGACGCTGGCGGCCTCGTCGGCCTTGGTGGCCGCCTGGTCGAACTGCGGGTTGCTGTAGCCGAAGTCGTTGGACGCGGCGCCGGTGCGGTACACGTCGGACAGGAAGTTGGCGTTCAGCGGGTAGTCCTGCACCCAGCCGGTGCGGAAGGCGCCGTTGACCTGGTGCCCGGTGATCGCGGCGCGCGCGGTCTTGAAGTCGGGCTTCGGGTCGCCGAGGCACTCGACGCCGGTGCTCTGCCGGATCGAGTTGCAGACCGCGTCGACCCACTCCTTGTGGCCGCCGTCGGAGTTGTAGGTGATCAGCAGCTTGTTGCCGGGGACGCCACCGCCGTCGCTGATCAGCTGCTTGGCCTTCGCCGGATCGAACTTGCAGAAGTCGCCGCAGGCGCCGTCCTTGTAGCCCTCGACGCCCTCGGCCACCCAGGCGGTGGCCGGCTTGCGGGAGTTCTGCAGCACCGTCTTGGTGATGGTGTCGCGGTCGATCGCCATGGACAGGCCCTGGCGCACCTTGGCCTTGTCGGGCGCGGCCCAGTCGGCCTGGTAGAGGGTGAAGCCGATGTTCTGGATGGCGCCCTGCGGGGCGTCGATCGCCCGGTCGCCGAGGTCGCTCTTGTACGTCGCCAGCGCGGACGGCGGCACCTGGTCCATCACGTCCAGGTTGCTGGACTGGAGGTCGGCGTAGGCGGCCTCGGACGTGGTGTACATCTTGAAGACGATGCCGCCGTTCTTCGGCTTGTCGACGCCCTGGTAGTCCGGGAAGGCCTTGGTGACGACCTCGGAGTTGTGGTTCCAACTGACGAACTGGTAGGGGCCGTTGCCCACCGGCTTCTGCCCGTACCCGGTCGGGTCGTTGAAGAAGGCGTCCGGCAGCGGGGAGAAGGCGATGTAGCCGAGCTTGTACTCGAAGTACGAGACCTTGTTGCTGAGCTTGACGGTGAAGTGCAGGTCGTCGACCACGGTCAGGCCGGACATCTTGGTCGCGGTCGGCTGGCCGCTGACGGGGTGGACGTTCTGGTAGCCCTCGATGTCGGAGAACCAGGAGCTGTTGATCTGGTTGTTGCTGGTGGTCGCGCTCCAGTTCCAGGAGTCCACGAAGTTCTTGGCGTGCACCGGCGTGCCGTCGTGGAACTTCCAGCCGTCCTTCAGCGTGACGTCGAAGGTCTGGGAGTCACTGGTGTCGATCTTGTCGGCGACCTGCATCCGGATCTTGGCGGTGGCGGGGTCGTAGTCGACCAGCCCCTTGAAGAGGTTCTGGATGATGCGACCACCGCCGACCTCGTTCGCGTTGGCGGGCTGCAGCGGGTTCTGCGGCTCACTGCTCTGGTAGCTGAAGCTCTTGCTGCTGTCCGACGAGCTGTTGCTGCTTCCGCCGCCGCCGCTGCTGCACCCGGTGGCCACCAGGGCCACGGATGTCGCAGCGGCGAGGACCCAGCGAGCACGGGCGGCTACGGGCATGGAGGTCCCTCCTCGTGGTGTGTGTCGCATCACACCCCATGAGAAGCGCGCCCGGTCGACGGCGCGAGTCGAATGCACCCGGACGGGTGCGTTGAGCGCCCCGTGAGTTGACGGAACGACGGAAGGGCCCGCGGCACGAAGCCACGGGCCCTTCCGGGGATGCCACGGGGAGTCAGGCGGCGGCCGGCTCCCGGACCTCGGCGAAGTGACAGGCCGAGTCGTGCGCGGCCGGGCCCTTCAGCACCGAGGGCACCGCGAGCAGCGGGATCTCCTCGGCGCAGCGGTCCTCCGCCTTCCAGCAGCGGGTGCGGAAGCGGCAGCCGGACGGCGGGTTGGCCGGCGAGGGGATGTCACCGGTCAGGATGATCCGATCGCGGTTCTCGCGCGCCGTCGGGTCCGGCACCGGCACCGCGGAGAGCAGCGCCTGGGTGTACGGGTGGGTGGCGTTCTCGTAGATCTGCTCGTCGGTGCCGATCTCGACCATCTTGCCGAGGTACATCACGCCGACGCGGTCGGAGATGTGCCGGACGATGGAGAGGTCGTGCGCGATGAACATGTACGACAGGCCGAAGTCGCCCTGCAGCTTCTCCAGCAGGTTGATCACCTGCGCCTGGACGGACACGTCCAGGGCGGAGACCGGCTCGTCGCAGATGATGATCTCGGGCTTGAGCGCGAGACCGCGGGCGATGCCGATGCGCTGGCGCTGGCCGCCGGAGAACTGGTGCGGGTACCGGTTGATGTACTCCGGGTTCAGACCCACGACGTCCAGCAGGTCCTGGACGGCCTTGCGGCGGTCGCCCTTGGGCGCCACCTCGGGGTGGATCTCGAACGGCTCCCCGATGATGTCGCCGACGGTCATGCGCGGGTTCAGCGAGGTGTACGGGTCCTGGAACACCATCTGGATGTTCCGGCGGACGGCCTTGAGGGCCTGGCCGGACAGCTTGGAGATGTCCTCGCCCTTGAACAGCACCTGGCCGGAGGTGGCCCGCTCCAGGTTCATCAGCACCTTGGCCAGCGTGGACTTGCCACAGCCGGACTCGCCGACGATGCCGAGCGTCTCGCCCTTCGCCAGCTCGAAGGAGATGCCGTCGACCGCCTTGACCGCGCCGACCTGCTTCTTGAAGAGGATGCCCTGGCTCAGCGGGTAGTGCTTGACCAGGTCCCTGACCTCCAGGATGGGCTCAGCCATGGAGGGTCTCCTTCCAGAGGTGGCACGCGCTGCGGCGGCCGGTGAGCTCCTTGCCGTCCTTGTCCGCCACCTGGTGCAGCGCCGGGATCTCCGTGCGGCACAGGTCGGTGGCGACGTCACAGCGGGGGTTGAACGCGCAGCCGGCCGGGACCTTCAGCAGGTTCGGGGGCAGGCCCTTGATCGCGTACAGCTCCTGGCCCTTCTGGTCCAGGCGCGGGATCGAGCGGAGCAGGCCCTTGGTGTACGGGTGCGCCGGGTTGGCGTACAGGTCGTGCACCGGGGCGGTCTCGACGATCCGGCCCGCGTACATCACGGCGATCTTGTCCGCGACGTCGGCGACCACGCCGAGGTCGTGGGTGATCAGGATCAGGCCCATGTTGTACTCGGCCTGGAGCTCCGCGAGCAGGTCCATCACCTGGGCCTGGACGGTGACGTCCAGGGCGGTGGTGGGCTCGTCCGCGATGATCAGGTCGGGCTGCATGGAGAGCGCCATGGCGATCATGATGCGCTGGCGCATGCCGCCGGAGAACTGGTGCGGGTAGTCGCCGACGCGCTGCCTGGCGGCCGGGATGCGCACCCGGTCCATCAGCTCGATGGCCTTCTCCTTGGCGTCCTTCTTGGAAGCGCCCTGGTGCACCCGGAACATCTCGCCGAGCTGGTAGCCCACGCTGAGCACGGGGTTGAGCGAGGACAGCGCGTCCTGGAAGATCATCGCGATCTTCTGGCCGCGGATCCTGCGCCGCTCCTCGTTGCCCATCTTGAGCATGTCCTGGCCGCGGTACAGGATCTCGCCCTGCGTCACCTTGCCGGGCGGCATGTCCAGGATGCCCATGATGGTCTGGGCGGTCACGGACTTGCCGGAGCCGGACTCTCCGAGCACGGCGAGCGTCTCGCCCGCCGCGACGGAGTAGTTGACGCCGTTCACGGCCTTCGCGATGCCGTCCCGGGTGTGGAACTCCACGTGGAGGTTCTTGACCTCCAGCAGCGGGGTGCCAACTTCGAGTCGGCCGCTCTTCTGGTTGTTGTTCTCGATCACGGTGGTCATCGGGTCGTCACCTCTTCTCTCAGCGGAGCTTCGGGTCGAGGGCGTCGCGCACCGCGTCGCCGAGCATGATGAAGGCCAGAACCGTGAGGCTCAGCATTCCGGCGGGGAAGAACAGGGCGAACGGAGCGGTCCGGATCACCTTCTGGGCGGTGTTGATGTCGATGCCCCAGGAGATGGTCGGGTCCTGCAGACCGATGCCGAGGAAGCTCAGCGTCGCCTCGGTGGCGATGTAGCCGCCGAGCGCGATGGTGGCGACGACGATCACGGGGGCGACCGCGTTCGGCAGGATGTGCTTCCACAGGATCCGGCTGGTGCCGGCGCCGAGCGCCTTGGCCGCCGTCACGAAGTCGGCCTGCTTGATGGTGATGACCGAACCGCGCATGACACGGGTCATCTGGGTCCAGCCCAGGGCGACCAGTGCGAACACCACGCTCCAGATGGTGCGCGAGGTGAAGGCGTTGAGGATCACCAGGGCGCCGAGCAGCAGCGGGATGCCGAAGAAGATGTCGGTGACCCGGGAGATGATCGTGTCGACCCAGCCACCGAAGTAGCCGGCCAGCATGCCGGTGATGCTGCCGAGGATGGTCACACCCGCGGTGACGCAGATGCCGACGACGACCGAGGCACGGGCCCCGTAGATCACCCGGGCGTAGATGCTGCGGCCCTGGAGGTCGTAGCCGAACCAGTCGGCCTGGAAGAAGTGGCTGTAGTTCGGCTTCGTCAGGTAGTGCGCGCGCAGGTCGCCTGCGCGCGGGTCCGCCGAAGTGAACAGCCCGGGGGCGATCGCGATGACGATCAGCAGCAGGATCAGCAGCGCGGAGATCACGAAGATCGGCTTGCGGCGCAGGTCGTGCCAGGCGTCGGAGCCGAGGCTGCGGGCCTTCTCGGGCTTGGCCGCCGCGGTGTCGGCGGCGCGCTGGGCCGGGATCTCCTCGGCCGTCTTCTTCTCGGTCAGGTCAGGCATAACGGATCCTCGGGTCCAGGACCGCGTAAAGCAGGTCGACGATCAGGCCGGCGGCCAGGTACACGAGCACCAGGAAGGCCACGAAGCCGGAGACGGTCGTGCCCTCCTTCAGGTTGATCGCGTGGAAGAGCGCGTTACCGACACCCTTGACGTTGAAGATGCCCTCGGTGACGATCGCGCCGCCCATCAGGGCGCCGAGGTCGGTGCCGAGGAAGGTGACCACCGGGATCATCGAGTTGCGGAGCAGGTGGGTGCCGATCACCTTGCGCCGCGGCAGGCCCTTGGCCACCGCGGTGCGGACGTAGTCGGCCTTGATGTTCTCGGCTATGGAAGTACGGGTGAGGCGCGCCACGTACGCCAGCGACAGCGAGCCGAGCACGATGGCCGGCAGCATCAGCTGGGTGATGTCGTTCGAGTCCTGGACGGTCGGCGTGACCCACTTCAGGTCGTCCGCGAAGACCGTCTGGAAGATGAAGCCGAGCACCGGAACCGGGATCGAGATCAGCAGCAGGGTCATGACCAGGGTGCCCTTGTCGAACGCCTTGCCCCGGCGAAGACCGGCGAACAGGCCGACAGAGACGCCCAGCACGATCTCGATGATGAAGGCCAGCAGCGCCAGCCGGACCGTGACCGGCAGCGCCTCGGTGATCACATCGAGCACCGGCCGTCCGGCCAGGGTGGTTCCGAAGTCACCGGTGAGCAGTTTCCCCATGTAATCGACGTACTGCTCGTACCACGGCTTGTCGAAGCCCATCTGGTGGGTCAGTGCGGCGAGCTGGGCCGGGTCCGGCGCCTTGTCGCCCCACATCGCGGCCACCGGGTCACCCGGCAGCAAGTGCACCATGACAAAGATGAGCAAGGTCGTTCCGAAGAAGACCGGGATCATCTGGAGCAGTCGCCTCGCGACAAAGCGCCCCATCGTGCCTCCATGTATGACTCTGCCGGGCCCGTCATCCCGGCCAGAGATAAGTCGGCGTGCCAACGGCCGGTGCCAGTCCTCGCCCTTGTGGGGATGGACGGGCACCGGCCGTTGTCACCGGGTCAGGCGGTGCCGACCGATTACTTCTTCTTGACCTCGACGTCGGTGTAGACCGGGTTGCCGAAGGAGTCGAACTTCACGTTCTGGACGTTGTTGGACCAGCCGGAGCTGGTCTTGTAGTACCAGAGCGGGATGGCCGGCATGTCCTTGGCCAGGACGGCCTCGGCCTGCTGGTAGAGCTCCGCGGTCTTCTCGACCGAGGTGGCCGCGTCGGCCTCCTTGGAGAGCTTGTCGAACTCCGGGCTGGAGTAGCCGGCGTCGTTCGCGGCGGCACCGGTGCCGTAGACGTCGCGCAGGAAGTTCGCGTTCAGCGGGTAGTCCTGCACCCAGCCGGTACGCATCATGCTCGACACCTGACGCTTGGTCACCAGGTCGCGCGAGGTCTTGAAGTCGGGCTTCGGGTCACCGAGGCACTCGACGCCGGTGGCCTGGCGGATCGAGTTGCAGACCGCGTCGACCCACTCCTTGTGACCGCCATCGGAGTTGTACAGGATGGTGATCTTGTTACCGGGGACACCGTTGCCCTCGGCGATGAGCTGCTTGGCCTTCGCCGGGTCGTACTTGCAGGCGTCGCCGCAGCTGCCGGCCTTGAAGCCCATGACGCCGGGCGCCACGAACGCGTCGGCGGGCTGACGCGTGCCGTTCAGCACGGTCTTGGTGATGGTGTCACGGTCGATGGCCATCGACAGGCCCTGGCGGACCTTGGCCTTCTCCGGAGCGTTCCACTCGGCGTTGTACAGCGCGAAGGAGATGTTCTGGATGGCGCCCTGCGGCTGGTCGACCGCGCGCTTGCCCAGGTCGTCCTTGTACTTGGGCAGGTCGGTCGAGTCGACCTGGTCCAGGACGTCGAGGGTGTCCGACATCAGGTCCTTGTACGCGGCCTCACCGGAGGTGTAGTTCCGGAAGACGATGCCGCCGTTCTTGGCCTTGTTGACG
This sequence comes from Kitasatospora sp. NPDC059817, assembly GCF_042731835.1. NCBI lineage: Bacteria > Bacillati > Actinomycetota > Actinomycetes > Kitasatosporales > Streptomycetaceae > Kitasatospora > Kitasatospora sp. NPDC059817. The sequence goes on from NZ_JBHWIR010000024.1 coordinate 29,571, forward strand.
CCCGCGTACTTGTCGTAGGCGGCCAGGGTGATGGCCTTGTTGTGCTCCCACGAGACGAACTTGTACGGGCCGTTGCCGACCGGCTTCTGGCCGTAGCCCGCCGGGTCGGAGAAGAACCCGGTCGGCAGCGGGTAGAAGGCCGAGTAGCCGAGCTTGTACGTGAAGTACGAGACCGGGCTGGTCAGCTCGATGGTGAAGTGCGTGTCGTCGACGACCTTCAGACCGGACATGGTGTCGGCGGTCGGGTCACCCTTCTCCGGGTGAACGGCGTCGTAGCCGACGATGTCGGAGAACCAGTCCGAGTTGATCTGGTTGTTCTTGGTGTTCGCCGACCAGTTCCAGGAGTCCACGAAGGACTTGGCCGTCACCGGGGTGCCGTCGTGGAAAGTCCAACCGGACTTCAGCGTGACGGTGTAGCTCTTGGAGTCAGTGGTCTCGATCTTGTCGGCCACCTGGTTACGCAGGGCGCCGGTGGCGGGGTCGTAGTCGACAAGGCCCTGGAAGAGCTGCTTGACGATGCGGCCGCCCTGGTTCTCCATGGCGTTGGCCGGCTGCAGCGGACGCTGCGGCTCGCCGCTCTGGTAGCTGAACACGCCCTGGGCGTTGACCGCAGCGCCATCGGAGCTGCTCCCACCGGTGGAACCGCCACTGCTACAAGCAGTCGCGGCGAGGGCGACCGCAACAGCTGCGACAACCCACTTGGCCTGGCTCCCACCACGCATCGGTGTGCCTCCTGAATTCGACGTTGCAACGAGGAGGGCACTGCGGACGGGTGTTACCTGGCCCGCTGTGCCGTCCGCGCTCGTGGTTTCGGCGCGCACCCCTGCGCGTCACCCTTGACCCGAGCCTGACTGCACCCACTATCCGTCACGCACGGACACGAAAGTGACCAGTGACGATCTCAATTAGGTCACATGAACAGTCGGTAAGTTTCGAAAACCGGACATAAGAGACATAGCCAGACAGGCACCAAACGGACAGTCGTCATGAATGACGAACTGTCACGTTCGCTCAGCGGACACCTGGGAGTGATGAGCGCTATTCCGTTAATACGCCCGTCGACAACTTGGAGTAGTTGAAAAAGTTCGCCCCCCTCTCCATGGGAAAGGGGGGCGAAGCATTCCGGCCAAAGGCCGGTCAAGCCGTCCGGATCACGCCTTCTTGGCGCGCGAGGCGGTGCGGCCGCGGTCCTTCGCGTCGAGGACGACCTTACGGATGCGAACCGTCTCCGGGGTCACCTCGATGCACTCGTCCTCGCGGCAGAACTCCAGCGACTGCTCCAGCGAGAGCTTGCGCGGCGGGACGATCGACTCGGCCACGTCTGCGTTCGAGGAACGCATGTTGGTGAGCTTCTTCTCCTTGGTGATGTTGACGTCCATGTCGTCGGCGCGCGAGTTCTCGCCGACGATCATGCCCTCGTACACCTCGGTGCCCGGCTCGCAGAAGAGCACGCCGCGCTCCTGGAGGTTGGTCATCGCGAAGGCGGTGACCACACCGGACCGGTCGGCGACCAGCGAACCGTTGTTACGGGTCGTCAGGGTGCCGAACCACGGCTCGTGGCCCTCGTGGATCGAGTGCGCGATGCCGGTGCCGCGGGTGCTGGTGAGGAACTCGGTCCGGAAACCGATCAGACCGCGGGACGGGACGACGAACTCCATCCGGACCCAGCCCGAGCCGTGGTTGGACATGTTGTCCATCCGGCCCTTGCGGACGCCCATGAGCTGCGTGACCGCGCCCATGTGCTCCTCCGGCACGTCCACCGTGAGGCGCTCGACCGGCTCGTGGGTCTTGCCGTTGACCTGCTTGGTGACGACCTGCGGCTTGCCGACGGTCAGCTCGAAGCCCTCGCGGCGCATGGTCTCGATCAGGATGGCCAGCGCCAGCTCACCACGGCCCTGCACCTCCCAGGCGTCCGGGCGCTCGGTCTCCAGGACGCGCAGCGAGACGTTACCGATCAGCTCGCGGTCCAGGCGATCCTTCACCTGGCGGGCGGTGACCTTGCGGTCCACCTTGCCGCTGGACTTCGCGTCCGCGCCCTTGCCGCTGCCGCCACGGCCGACCAGCGGCGAGGTGTTGGTGCCGATGGTCATCGAGATGGCCGGCTCGTCCACCGTGATCAGCGGCAGCGCGATCGGGTTCTCCGGGTCGGCGAGGGTCTCGCCGATCATGATCTCGGAGATGCCGGCGACGGCGCAGATGTCACCCGGGCCCGCCACCTCGGCCGGCTTGCGGGTGAGCGCCTCGGTCATCAGCAGCTCCGAGATGCGGACGCTGGAGATGGTGCCGTCGCGCTTGATCCAGGCCACGGTCTGGCCCTTGCGCAGCTCGCCCTGCTCGACGCGCAGCAGCGCGATGCGGCCGAGGAAGTTGTCGGCGTCGAGGTTGGTGACGTGGGCCTGGAGCGGCGCGTCGGCCTCGTACGTCGGGGCCGGGACGTGCTCCAGCAGGGTGGAGAAGAACGGCTCCAGGCTGGTGCTGTCGGCCGGGACGGTGCCGTTCTCCGGCTTGGTCAGCGAGGCGACGCCGTCACGGGCACAGGCGTAGACGATCGGGAACTCGATCTGGTCCTCGTCCGCGTCCAGGTCCAGGAACAGGTCGTAGGTCTCGTTGATGACCTCGTCGATCCGGGAGTCCGGGCGGTCCGTCTTGTTGATGCAGAGGATGACGGGCAGCCGGGCGGTGAGCGCCTTGCGGAGCACGAAGCGCGTCTGCGGCAGCGGGCCCTCGGAGGCGTCGACCAGCAGGACGACGGCGTCCACCATCGACAGACCGCGCTCAACCTCGCCACCGAAGTCGGCGTGGCCCGGGGTGTCGATGATGTTGATGGTGATCGGCGCGCCACCATCCTTCGGGTGGTACTTGACGGCGGTGTTCTTCGCGAGAATGGTGATGCCCTTCTCGCGCTCCAGGTCGTTCGAGTCCATCATCCGGTCGTCGAGGTGCTGGTGGGCGGCGAAGGCGCCGGCCTGCTTCAGCATGGCGTCGACCAGAGTGGTCTTGCCGTGGTCGACGTGGGCGACGATAGCGACGTTGCGGATGTCGTTGCGCGTGGGCATGCCTAGCTGATTCTCCTGGAATCGTGGGTTGCGGCGCCCGGCCGCGAGACGCCGACCAGCGATCCCTTTGGATCGCCGCCGCCCGTTCCGCCTGCTACTACCGGTCCACCCGCCGTGGCAACGGACATGCCTCGGCTTCCTCCTATCGTACGGGGAAGCGCCCAGGTGAGCAGAAACGGGCAGGTCGGGCGGGATCAAGATCACAGACAGGTCACCCGTTCGTCACCCGGTGTTCGCTCTCCGACCGGCTCCGACGGGCCCGGGGAACGGGCTCAGCCGCTCCACCCCACGTCCTGGAAGCGCGGCCAGCCGTACCCCCAGACCCCGGCGCCCGCGACGCCCGCCCGGACGCCGACCAGCTCGGGCCGCTGGTAGAGCGGCACCGAGTGGCCGAGCTGCCAGATCCGCACGTCCGCCTCCTGGAGCAGGCCGAGCCGGGCGGCCGGGTCGAGCTCGGCGGTGGCGCGGTCGAAGAGCCGGTCGATCTCCTCGGTTCCGCTGCGGGCGTAGTTGCTGCCGAGGTCGAGGGTGCCGTCGGCGTCGGGCCGGGGCTTGGCGTAGACGGGCCGCTGCTCGCTCGCCGGGCTGGTGCCGGCGGGCCAGGAGAACAGGGCGAGGTCGTACTCCCCGGCGGCCAACTGGTCCTGGACGAAGGTGTCGGCGGACGCCGTCACGGCCTTCACCTCGACACCGGACTCGCCGAGGTCGGCGGCGAGCGCGTCGGCGGTCCGCTTGGCGGTCGCGGAGCCGGCCGGGACGAGCAGGGTGAGGGTGAGCTCCTTGTCGTCCTTGGTGCGGGTGCCGCCGGTGTCGGGCCGCTTCCAGCCCGCCTCGTCGAACAGCCGGGCGGCGTCGGCCGGGCCGGCGGCCGCACTGTTGTCGCGGTAGCCGTCCTGGTCGCCGGCGAGCAGGTGGCTGCCCAGCGGGGCGCCGGGCAGGCCGAGCGGGGTGAGCGCGGCGTCGGCGATCCGCCGCCGGTCGACGGCGCGGGTCAGGGCGAGCCGCAGGGCCGGGTCGGCGAGCGGGCCGTGGGCGGAGTTGAGGGTGAGCTGGGTGAGCGAGGCGCCGACGGCCCGGTGCACGATGACGCCGTGCAGTCCCTCGGCCCGCCGCAGGGCCAGCGCCGCGGCCTCGGGTGCGGCGCCCGGGGGCGCCGCCTCGGCGGTCGGCGTGCCGGAGGCGGCCGGGGTGTCGGTCGGCACGGCGGTCGGCGTGGCGGAGGCGGTGGGCGTGGCGGAGGCGGCCGGAGCGGGCGCGGGCACCGCCTGGTCCACCGCCGCGGTGAGCGGGGCGATGTCCAGCCGGTTCTGGTCGAGCGCGTCCAGCCGGCCCTCCGGCGGCGCGGCGATGAACTCGATCCGGTCGGTCTTCGGCTGGTCCCCCCACCACCGCGGGTTGCGGGCGAGGACGACCTGCCCGCCCGCGGCGTCGTACCCGGAGACGGTGTACGGCCCGGCGCTCAGGTGCTCGCCGCCGGTCAGCGCCCGGTTGAACGCGGCCGGGGTGGCCGTCTCGGCCGCCGGGTAGAGCGGGCCGAACAGCGAGCGCCATTCGGCGTACGGGCGCCGGAAGGTCACCCGGACTTCGTGCGGGTCGGCGCCCTGGGCGATCGCCTCGATGGCGTCGTACCCGGTCGGGCGGCCGCCCTGGTAGGCCGGGTCGAGGCCGGAGAGGGCGGCCCGCTGGGCGGTCAGGTCGGCCGCCGTGAGCGGGGTGCCGTCGCTCCAGACCGCGCGCGGGTTGAGCCGGTAGGTGACGACCTGCGGCTGCTTCCCGGGCGGGGTGGACTCGGCGCCGACCAGGTAGTCCGGGTCGGGGACGAGCCGGCCGTGCCCGTCGGGCCGGAACAGCGAGGGGTAGAGGGCGTGCGCGAGCAGTGCCGAGTCGGCGGTCGCCTCGCCCTGGTAGACGTTGAGCGTGGCCGGGACGCCGTCCACGGCCCAGCGCAGCTTGCCGCCGCCCCGGACGGCGGTGCGGTCGGCGGTCCGGACGTCCCCGGTGCCGGAGGTGGGGTCGGCCGAGGCCGGCGCGGGGTCGGGGGTACGGGCCGGATCCGGGCCATCGGAGCAGCCGCCGAGGCCGGCGGCGAGCAGCAGCGCGACGGCTGCGGTGGTGAGCTGGCGGACGCGCATGGCGGCCATGGAACGCCGTCCGGGTGCCCGGGCCCGGGCCGACACGGCGGACCGCCCGCCGACTGCACCCGGACGGCCGAACCGCCGGGGCCTCCAGCCGCCCTAGAGCCCCAGCTCGAACCAGACGATCTTGCCCTTGGGCGTCCGCCGGCTGCCCCAGCGCTCGGCCAGCAGGCTGACCAGTTGCAGGCCGCGCCCGCCCTCGTCGGTCTCCTGGGCGCGCCGCTGCCGGGGCTGGGCGTAGCCGTCGTCCCAGACCTCGCAGACCAGGCCGCGATCGCGCAGCAGCCGCAGCCGGATCTCGCCCCGGCCGTGCTTGAGCGCGTTGGTGACCAGTTCGCTGACCAGCAGCTCGGTGGTGTCCACGAGCTCCTCCAGGCCGCGGGTCAGCAGCCAGCTGCAGGCCAGCTCGCGGGCCTTGGCGACGGAGGTGGGCTCGGGCGGCAGGAACCAGTTGCCGACGGCGTCCTCGGGGAAGGCGTGCACCTTGGCCATCAGCAGGGCGATGTCGTCCTCGCCGTGGTGCGGGTTGAGCTCGCCGAGGACGTGCTCGCAGAGTTCTTCGAGGCCCTTGCCCTTGGCCGACAGCGCGGTGCGGAAGCCGCGCAGGCCCTCGTCCAGCTGGTGCTTGCGGCTCTCCACCAGGCCGTCGGTGTAGAGGCCGAGGATGGCGCCGTCCGGGAGGGTCAGCTCGACCTCCTCGAAGGGCTCGCCGCCGACGCCGAGCGGCAGGCCGGGCGGGACGTCGAGCATCCGGGCGGGTTCGCCGGGGCTGAGCAGGACGGGCGGCAGGTGGCCGGCGTTGGCGATCCAGCAGCGCCGGGTGACGGCGTCGTAGACCGCGTAGACGCAGGTGGCCAGGTAGACCTCGCGGGCCTCCTCGTCGGCGGCGGAGGTGAGCCGGCCGTACGGGGTGGGCGGGCCGGCCGCCACGGTGTCGCCGCCGAGGCCACGGGCGATCTCGTCGAGGGCGGTGAGCACCTCGCCGGGCTCCAGGTCGAGCATGGCGAGGGTGCGGACGGCGGTGCGCAGCTGGCCCATGGCGACGGCGGCGCGCAGGCCGCGCCCCATCACGTCGCCGATGACCAGGGCGGTGCGGTTGCCGGGCAGCGGGATGACGTCGAACCAGTCGCCGCCGACCTCGGTGTTGTTGTTGCTGGGCAGGTAGCGGCAGGCGATCTCCAGGCCGCTGGCGGCCGGGTTGCCCGGGGGCAGCAGGCTGCGCTGGAGGATCAGGGCGCGCTCGTGCTCGCGGCGGTAGAGCCGGGCGTTGTCGATGCAGACGGCGGCGCGGGCGACGAGTTCCTCGGCGATGGCGACGTCGCGGGCGTCGAAGGGCTCGCTGCCGATCGCGCGGGAGAGCTGGACGAGGCCGAGCACCTGGTCGCGGGCGACCAGCGGGACGATCAGGGTGGAGCGCAGCAGCGGGTCGGGCCCGGGCTCGGGGACGACGCTGCGGCCGGTGCGCAGCGCCCGGGCGTGCGGGGAGCGTCGCGGGTAACAGAGGGTGCCGCCGGCCTCGGCGATGGGCAGGCCGGTGACCGAGCCGAGCACCGAGGAGGCGCCGCCGATGACGCTGGAGACGGCGACCCGGCGCAGTTCGCCGCTGCCGTCGGTGAGCACGGTGTCGCCGAGCCGGCCGGCGCTGGGCACGGTCTCGCCGGAGAGCAGCGCGGTGTACAGGTCGACGGTGGCGAGGTCGCAGAACGGCGGGACGACGACGTCGAGCAGTTCCTTGGCGGTGGTCTCCAGGTCGAGGGTGGAGCCGATGTGCGCGCTGGCCTCGTTGAGCAGGGCGAGGTTGCGGCGGACGCCGTCGGCCTCGCGCTCGGCGACGTGCCGGCTGGTGACGTCGGAGACCTGCCCGGCGAGGCCGATCGGCTGTCCGGCCGCGCCGTTGAGGCGGTACAGCGAGACGGCCCAGAGCCGGTTGCCCTCGCGGGTGGGGACGGCGCCGTGGAAGCGCAGGTCGAAGACGGGCTCGCCGGTGGCGAGGACCTTGCGCAGGGCGGCGGTGAGGCGGTCGGCCTCGGACGGCGGGAAGAGGTCGTGCGGGGTGAGGCCTTCGAGGTCGGTGGGGGCCAGGCCCATGCCGGAGGCGAAGGCGTCGTTGACCCGCTGGAGACGCAGCCGGTCGTCGAAGAGGATGAAGCCGGTGGGCGTCTGCCCGAAGACGGCCTCGGAGGCGGCGAGGTCGGTCTCGACCCGGCGCAGTCGGCCGAGGTCGACGGCCAGGCAGGTGGCGCCGGCGGTGGGCAGGGCGCTGTCGGGCATCAGGTAGAGCTCGGCGAGGCCCTCGCCGCCGGCGGCGTCCCGGTAGGGGGCGGTGCCGACCCATTCCTCGCCGGCCAGGGCGCGTTCCAGCCGCGCGCGGCCGCGCTGCCAGAGTTCGCGGGGGACGAAGGTGGTGATCGGGTCGGCGCCGACGGCGTCGGGGGCGGGGACGCCGAAGAACTCGGCGGCGCGCTCGCTCCACTGGCTGATCCGGCCGTCGGGGCCGATGGTGAAGGTGGCGACCCGGATGTAGTCGTAGATCGACCCGGGGCCGCCCGCGCCCCACGGGTGGTCCGCGGCCCCGGGGTGGTGACCGAGGCCCACGGGGCCGGCGCCGGGCGGGTCCGCCGGTACGGGCAGGTGCGGTGAACCGGCCTGCCCGGGCACGACAGCATGACCGCTGCTGCTCGGCGCGTTCCGCGCCGGGGTGCTGTTCAACGGACCGACCCCTCCAACCCGCGACCGTCCGGATGTCGAGAAGACCGAGTATTCATCATCGAGGGGTACGTTCACACGCCCTCAACATCACAACATCAGATCGGGCGAAGGTTTTTGTCCTACCGCCCGCGCAACCACAATGCCACGTCCGCGCCCCCTTCCGGGCTGCGCGCTCCCCCCGGCCACCTGCTGGCATATGCGGTTCCGTCCTCCTCGCCCCCGCTCGGGCTCACGCCCCCGACCCGCTGCGCTCCCTATGACTCGTCGGGCTCATTACCCGGCAGCGTCTGCTCGAACCAGACCACCTTGCCGATGCCCTCGGCCCGCGCACCCCAGCGCAGTGCCAGGCGGCGGACCAGTTCCAGGCCCCGGCCGCCCTCGTCGGCCTCGGCCGCGTGCCGCTCCCGGGGCGGGTCGGGCAGCGGGTCGGAGATCTCGACCAGCAGCGTCTCGCCGAGCGTCAGCCGCACGCCGATGGGGGCGCTGGCGTACCGGACGGCGTTCGTGACCAGCTCGCTGACCAGTAGCTCCGTGGTGTCGGTGAGCTCCTCGACGCCCCACTCGGCGAGCGCGGAGCGGACCAGCCGGCGGGCCCGGGAGACGGCGGTGGGCTCGGCGGGCAGGGTCCAGCCGACCGTCGGGGTGCCGGCCTGGCCGTGGCCGAGCCGGGCCAGCAGCAGCGCGACGTCGTCCGGCTCGCGGCCCTGCTCCATGGTGCCGAGCACGGCCTCGCAGGCGGCCTGGATGGAGGCGTGCGGCTCCTGGAGCACGGTGACCAGCCGGCCGAGGCCGACGTCGAGGTCCTTGTCCCGGGACTCGACCAGGCCGTCGGTGCAGAGGGCGAGCAGGCTGCCCTCGGGGATCTTCAGTTCGACGGATTCGAACGGGACGCCGCCGACGCCGAGCGGGGCGCCGGAGGGGAGGTCGAGGATCCGGCCCGCGCCGCCGCGCAGCGGGCCGCCGGTCCGGGTCGGCTCCCCGCCCTCCTCGCCCGGCACCACCAGGACGGGCGGGATGTGCCCGGCCTTGGCGACGGTCAGTCTGGCCGTCCCCGGGTCGAACACCGCGTAGACGCAGGTGGCGAGCAGCGCCTCGTCCGGGCCCTGGGCCAGGTCGTCGGCCAGTTCGTGGACGTGCCGCAGCAGGACGTCCGGCGGCAGGTCGAGGGCGGCCAGCACCCGGACGGCGGTGCGCAGCCGGCCCATGGTGGCGGCGGCCCGCAGTCCGTGGCCCATCACGTCGCCGACCACCAGCGCGGTGCGGTCGCCGGGCAGCGGGATGACGTCGAACCAGTCGCCGCCGACCTCGGCGCCGCTGCTGCCGGGCACGTACCGGTAGGCGACCTCGACGCCGGTGGGCTGCGGGACCTGCTGCGGGAGCAGGGTGCGCTGGAGGGTGAGCGCGGCGGTGCGCTCGCGGGCGTACAGCCGGGCGTTGTCCAGCGAGCTGCCGGCCCGGTCGGCCAGCTCGACGGTGAAGGCCAGGTCGTCCCGGTCGAAGCCCTCCCGGTAGCCGCCCCGGCTGACCAGCAGCAGGCCGATCACGATGCCGCGGGCGCGCAGCGGGACGACCAGCATGGAGTGCACGCCCAGGTCGTGGGCGGCCTGCGTCTTCGGGTCGCCGGGGTACGTCACGTCGTCGAGCTGGTCCGCGCCGGAGAGCAGTTCGGGGACGCCGGTGCGCAGCACCCGGCCGCAGGCGGAGTCCTCGGCGAAGGTGATCCGGGCGCCGCGGCGGAGCATCACCTCGACCTCGGGGCCGTCCTGGACGGAGGCGGTGCCGAGCTGGAGCAGCGAGGTGCGGCGGTCGTGGCCGTGCCGGGGCAGGTCGTCGCCGTGCGCGACGGCCTGCAGCAGGATCACCGCGGAGTGGTCGGTGAGCCGGGGGACGACGGAGCTGGCGAGCTCCTGGGCGATCCGGGCGGCGTCGAGCAGGTCGCCGACCCGGGAGCCGAACTCGTTGAGCAGCGAGAGCCGGCGCCGGGCGTGCTCGACCTTGGCGACGGCGCGGTAGCGCTCGGTCACGTCCATCACGGTGCCGGAGATGCCGAGCACCCGGCCTGAGCGGTCGGTCATCCGGCTGTAGGAGATCGAGCGGTAGCCGGAGCGGGCGGTGACCGGGGAGGCCAGGGTGACGTCGATGACCGGCTCGCCGGTGGCCAGCACCTGGCGCTGGATCGCGGTGACCTCGTCGGCGGCCCGCTCGGGCAGGGTCTCGCCGGTGGTCCGGCCGACGTGGTCCTCCAGGGCGACGCCGTTCATCTCGGCCAGGGTCTGGTTGACGGCGGTGTAGCGCAGCTCGGTGTCCATGATCGCGATGCCCAGCGGGGACTGCTCGAACAGCGCGTCACGGACGGCGAGGTCGCGCTCGACGGCCCGGACGGCGGCCGCCTCGGCCATGTTGACCTGGAGGAACGGGGTGCCGTCGCCGTCCACCAGGAGGGAGATCCGGGCGTCCACCGCGATCGGCACGCCGTCCCGGTCGCGCAGTTCGGCGTTGCCGGCCCAGCGGCCGTGGCGCAGGGTGTCCTGGATCGCGGCCCGGATCCGGCCGACCTGCTCCTCGTCGGGGATCAGCTCGTCGATCCGGCGGCCGACCAGCAGCTCGTTCGGCCAGCCGAGCAGTTCCTCGGCGGCCGGGCTCCAGAGCACCACCCGGCCCGCGGTGTCCAGGATCGCGATGGCGACCTTCAGCATGTCGAGCAGGCTGCCCTCGCCCGGTACGCCGGGGCCGTACGGGGCGTCGGACGGCCCGCCGGGGAACGGTCGGGCGGGCCGGCTGCGCAGGCCGGGCTGGGGGCCCGGGTCGGAGACGGGGACAGCCAGGGCCGGCGCCGGCTGGTCGGGCCGCGGGACGTCGGGGGCATCGGCGGCGTCCCGCCGACGGCGGCCGGCCGGCGGCTGCGGGGCGGCGGGCTGGGCACCCCGGCGCAGCCGGGCGCGGGCGGCTGCGCTCCCCGCGGCGCCTGTCCGCCGTGCTCCTCCGCCGCCGTTCCCGGTACTCGACACCGACGGGGCCTCCGGCTCTGGTCGGGATCGGCGTCGCCGGCTGGGGCGGCTCACCGATGGTGACGAATAGTGCCGAAAAGTGACATACCCAGCAGAACCCAGGCTATCCCGGCCGCCGGGTCGTCTTGTCTGATTGACCTACCCCGTACCCCGCGCGTCGCACACCGGCTCAGGCCGCCCTATGCATGGAGCAACCGGGCGACGTGCGGCAGGACGTCGCGGTCGTGCTCGATCCAGTCGACGCTGTCCAGCTCGGCCGGGCCGAGCCAGCGCAGCTCGTCGTGGTCCTCCAGAGGACGGGGGTCGCCGGCCAGCAGCTCGGCCGCCCAGAAGCGCAGCTCCAGACCCGGCCGGACGCTCCACGCGCCCGGCAGCCGCTCCAGCGCCCGCGCCCGGACACCCAGTTCCTCCAACAGCTCCCGCTCCAGCGCCTGCGCCTCGGTCTCGCCGGGTTCGGCCTTCCCGCCCGGGAACTCCCAGCGCCCCGCCACCGCCGCGGGCGCGCTGCGCCGTGCGGCGAGCACCCGGCCCCGGTGGATGAGGGCGCCGCCGACGACGATCCGGGGCTCGACGGGGTTCTCGCTGGCCTTGTCCATGGGCCCGACCTTAGGGCGTGTCCGCCCCCGCGCCGTCCGCAGCCTCGGGCTCGGGCTCGGGCTCGGGCTCGGCCTCGACCCAGTACAGCTGCTTGTGGCCGCGGGCCTCGAACTCGGCCGCCAGCCGCTCCGCCGCGAGGCGGTCGAGCCCGCCCGCGACCAGGAAGCGGTTGCCGTTGTCGTCCTGCCGCATCACCCGAAAGGCGCTCATGGCGGGGAGCGTATCCCCGGCCTGCGTGGGGGTCGGGCCGGGGATCCGCCCCCACGACGCTACGGACGGCTCGCTACCGGCAGGTACGGGCGCGGTTAACGGCGGGTAACCCGGCCGCGCCCGGCGGCTCAGAACCGTCGGCGGCTCAGACCCCTCGGCGGCTCAGACCTGGAGGTCGGGCACCTGCTCGCCGGTGGACAGGCCGAGCCCGCGCCGGATCTCGATGCTGAGCGGCACCGACTTGGTCACCAGCGCCCGGGCCCGTCGGACGTCGCCCTCCAGGTCGTCGCCGGAGGCCGCCGCGTCCCAGGCGGTCGCGGCCGCCTCCTGGGCCGCGGCCAGCTTGCGGACCGCCGGCTTGACCTCGGCAGGCCACGCCGCCGACGCCTTGTTCAGCGCCGTGGCCTCCGCGTGGGAGGCGGTGGACATCCGCCGGGCCCACGTCCGGTACTCGGACGACGCGTCCGCGAAGCCCTTGCTCGGCTGCTCCGCGTAGGCGTCGTTGAAGCCCCGGACGGCCTCCAGGTAGGCCAGCTGGGCGGGGTTCAGGCTGCCCCGGTCGGTGCGGACCGTCCCCAGGTGCTCGCCGTCGCGGTCCTCGAACGCGCAGGTGACGTAGCGGTCGCCGGACCTCCAGTTGCCCCGCGTCGGGTAGAGGTAGACGTCGTCCATGCCGTCCGGGATCGCCCACTGGTCGAGGGCGTAGTCGTCGAGCACCGTGCGGCACAGGTCGGCGGCCTGCAGGCGGACCGTCGCCTCGCCCGGGTAGGACGGGCCGTCGCTCGCCGGGATCCGGGCGGTGCCGGCCACCTCGCCGTGGTGCGCGGCCGAGCACGGCACCCGGCGGACCCAGTAGAGCGTCTCGTCGCCGCCCTCGGGGTCGGCCCGGCTGCCGTTCTCGGGGGTGTTGTAGCAGTCCCCGGACTTCAGCGCGGCCCACGGGACGGACCCGGCCGGGGCCTTCATGGACTGGTCGAACCTGCCGCCCCCGGGGAACTCGAAGGTCGAACCGGCCACGGCGAGCGACAGCAGCACCGTGCCGACCACGCCGAGCACCAGGCCGGTCACCGCCATGCCGAAGCCGCGCTCCTTGCGGCGGTTGATCTGGACCAGCGCGATGATGCCGAACACCAGGGCCACCGGCGCCACCACGACCAGGCCGGTCACCAGGGCGGCGACCGCGAAACCGTTGGTGACGGGGGCGGGCCGGGGGTAGGGGAAGCCGGGCTGGAGGCCGGACTGTGCGGCGGGCGGCACCGATGCCCAGCCGCCGGCGGGCAGCGGCGGGGGCGGGGGCTGCGGCGGGGCCTGCGACGGCAGGGGCGCGGCCCACGGGTTGGCGGGCGCGGGCGGGGCGGTCGGCGCGGGCGGGGCGGCGGGCGCGGGAGGCTCGGGCTGTGCCTGCTGCTCCACCTGCTCCGACTGCCCCGTCCGCTCGGCCTGCTTCGCCGTCGCGGCCTCGTGGGCCGGTATGCGGGGATCGGCCGCGGGCGGCTCGGACGCAGGCTTGGACACGTGGACTCCCCCGGCCCGCCGGTACGGGCATCGACTCGGCAGCTCGACTCGTCGGCTCGCCCCCTCCAGCAGCGGGCCGGACGGGCCCGAACGGCCCCGGTACGAGCGGACGCGCGACTTTACCCGATCTTTCCGAACGCCCGCGCGACCGTTTCCCCCACCCCGTCGCCTCGCCGCCATCTGCGGGGCCGCCCTGGCCCGGCCCCGATCTCGACCCTGCCCCCGGTCAGCCGCGCGCCAGGATCTCGCCGTGCAGCATGGAGAACCAGCCGTCCCCGGCGGCACTCCACTCCTGCCAGCCGGCCGCGATCCGCGCCAGTTCGGCCTGGTCCGCGAAGCCCCGCTCCACCGCCGTCCGGCCGATGGCGGAGCCGGTCACCCGGTCCGCCCACATCCCGCCCCACCAGGCGCGCTGCTCGGGCGTCGCGTACGTCCAGGTGGTGGCGGTCGCGGCGATGTCGGTGAAGCCCGCCGCCCGCGCCCAGGACAGCAGCCGCCGCCCGGCGTCCGGCTCGCCGCCGTTGGCGCGGGCGATCCGCTCGTACAGTTCCAGCCAGCGGTCCAGCGCGGGCGCCTCGGGGAACCAGGTCATCGACGCGTAGTCGACGTCCCGGGCCGCGACCACACCGCCCGGCGCCGCGACCCGGCGCATCTCGCGCAGCGCGGCCACCGGGTCGGCCACGTGCTGCAGCACCTGATGGGCGTGCACCACGTCGAACTCACCTTCCCGGTAGGGTAGTTCGTTGACATCGGCGACCTCGAACACGACATTGGACAGGCCCCGGCCGGCCACGTACGCGGCGGCCTGCTCCAGCACCTCGGCGGAGGTGTCCACGGCCACCACGCGACCGCCCGGGCCGACCAGCTCGGCCAGGTCGGCGGTGATCGTGCCGGGCCCGCAGCCGATGTCCAGCAGCGTCTGCCCGGGGCGCAGTTCGGGCAGCAGATAGGCGGCCGAGTCGGCGGCCGTCCGGGAGCGGTGCGAGCGCAGCACGGCCTCCTGGTAGCCGTGGGTGTAGACGGTGGCGGGCTGCCGTCCGGTCATGGTGTCCCCCTGGGGCGTGGTCGGTTTCCGCGACGCCTTCGACGCTAGCGGATGTTCCGCATGCCGAGAAGATTCGTCTCACCTGTCGATCACCCGGCGACTGCACCACCCCCGGCGGCCGTACCGTGGGGGCGCACCCGAGAGAACGGTCCCCCCGCCCATGCCCGGCCAGCGCCCCTTCGTCCTGCTGAGCGCCGCGATGTCCCTCGACGGCCACCTCGACGACGCCTCCCCCGACCGCCTGCTGCTCTCCAACCGGGCCGACTTCGACCGGGTCGACGCCGAGCGCGCGGCCGCCGACGCCGTCCTGGTCGGCGGCAACACGCTGCGGGCCGACAATCCGCGCCTGCTGGTCAACGACCCCGCACGCCGGGCCGCCCGGCTCGCGGACGGCCGCGCCGAGTACCCGCTGAAGGTGACGCTCAGTGCGAGCGGCGCGCTCGACGCCGGCCTGCGCTTCTGGCACACCGGCGGCGCCCGGCTCGCCTACACCACGGACGCCGGCGCGACCGTGCTGCGGCCCCGCCTGGACGGGCTGGCCGAGGTGGTCGCGCTCGGCGGCGCGGTGGACCTCGGCGCGGTGCTGGACGACCTGGGCGCGCGCGGGGTGCGCCGACTGATGGTCGAGGGCGGCGGCGGCGTGCACACCCAGTTCCTGGCCCAGGGCCTGGCGGACGAGCTCCAGCTGGCGGTCGCCCCGCTGCTGGTCGGCCAGGCCGAGGCGCCGAGGTTCGTCCGCCCGGCCGCGTTCCCGGGTGGCCCGGCCCGGCGGATGCGCCTGCTGGAGGCACGTACGGTGGACGACGTCGTCCTGCTCAGGTACGCCCCGAAGGAGCCCGCCCCGTGACCGGAGCCCGTCCCGCGACCACCGACCTCGACCACCTGCGCCGGGCCGTCGAACTCTCCCGCCGCTGCCCGCCGTCCGCGACGGCCTTCTCGGTCGGCGCGGTGATCGTCGGCGCCGACGGCGAGGTCCTGGCGGAGGGCTACAGCCGGGAGGGCGACGCGCACGACCACGCCGAGGAGGCGGCCCTCGGCAAGCTCCCGGCCTGCGACCCGCGGCTGCGCGGGGCGACCGTCTACAGCTCGCTCGAACCGTGCGGACAGCGCGCCTCGCGGCCGGCGCCGTGCGCCCGGCTGCTGATCGCGGCGGGCGTGCCGCGGGTGGTGGTGGCCTGGCGCGAGCCGGACCTGTTCGTCGCCGACTGCCAGGGCACGGCCCTGCTGGCGGCGGCCGGGGTCGAGGTGGTGGAGCTGCCGGAGCTCGCCGAGGCGGCCCGCGCGGTCAACGCCCACCTGCTCGGCTGATCTTTTGTATCATCGGGGAACAAAGAGCTCGTCCTTCCTTGCCCGAGGAGCAGCCCCATGCCCACCGCACCCCTCCAGCTGACCGCTCGCGCCCTCCTCCTGGACATGGACGGCACCCTGGTCAACTCCGACGCCGTGGTCGAGCGCTGCTGGCACCGCTGGGCCGAGCAGCACGGCCTCGACCCCGTCGCCGCACTGGCCGTCGCCCACGGCCGCCAGGGCCACGCGACGATGGCCGAACTGCTGCCCGACCGCCCGGTGGAACTCAACCTCGCCGACAACCGGCGGATGCTCGCCGCCGAGCGCGCCGACACCGACGGCGTCGTCCCGATCCCCGGCGCCGCCGCCTTCCTCGCCGCCCTGAACGGCCTGCCGCACGCCCTGGTCACCTCCGCCGACGAACCGCTCGCCCGCATCCGGATGGGCGCCGCCGACCTGCCGATGCCGCCCGTCCTGGTCACCGCCGAGTCCGTCGGCGCCAGCAAGCCCGACCCGGAGGGCTTCCTCAAGGGCGCCGCCGCCCTCGGCTTCGCCCCCGCCGACTGCCTCGCCTTCGAGGACTCCGACGCCGGCATCACGGCCGCCCGCGCCGCCGGCATCCGCGTCATCGGCATCGGCCCCCGCGCCACCGCCCACCGACCCGACGCCCACGCCGCCACCCTCGACAACATCACCGTGACCACCACACCGGACGGCGTCATCACCGTCAGCATCCACCCCTGACCGAGCCGACCGCCCGCCCCGCAAGGCCGCTCGACACATTGTGTACACATGGAACACTCGGTACTCTTGAGCGCATGACGCAGCCCTTGCCCATAGAGTCCATCCGCGACGTACGCGCACACCTGGCCGAGGTCGTGGAGCGCGCCGACCGGGACGACGTACCCACGGTGATCACGCGCCGAGGCAAAGAAGTCGCCGCTGTGGTGTCCATCGAGGTACTTCGGAAGTACCAGAAGTGGGAAGAGCGCGAAATCAACCGGATCATCGACGAGCGCATGGCGAATCCGGCAGCCGGCATCCCGATCGAGGACGTCATGAGGGAGACGCTGGCGCGCAATGAGTGAGTTCCGAACGGTCTTCCGACCCGAGGCTCAGGCCGAACTCCGGAAGATCCCTCGCGACATGGCGCTGCGCATCCTGGCCAAGCTGACCGAACTGGAGACCGATCCCCTCGGCTTCAACACCACTGCGCTCGTCTCCCAGCCCGAGCGTCGCCGCCTGCGCGTCGGCGACTACCGCGTCGTCTACACGATCGACAACGGGGAATTGGTGATCTGGGTCGTCCACGTGGGACATCGGTCCACCGTTTACGAGGCTTGACGACCACGGACCCGGCGTCAGAACATCCAGCACCCATCCAGCACGATGACGCGGAAGGGGCCGGACTCGACAGAGCCCGGCCCCTTCCGACCTGCACATTCGACCAATCAGTCAACTTGCAGCAACCAGACGGCTACACGTTGAAGCGGAACTCCACCACGTCGCCGTCCTGCATGATGTATTCCTTGCCCTCGATGCGGGCCTTGCCCTTGGAGCGGGCCTCGGCGATGGAGCCGGTCTCGACCAGGTCGGCGAAGGAGATCACCTCGGCCTTGATGAAGCCCTTCTGGAAGTCGGTGTGGATGACTCCGGCGGCCTCGGGGGCGGTGGCGCCCTTCTTGATGGTCCAGGCGCGGGTTTCCTTGGGGCCTGCGGTGAGGTAGGTCTGCAGGCCGAGGGTGTCGAAGCCGACCCGGGCGAGGGTGGCGAGGCCGGGCTCCTCCTGGCCCATCGACTGGAGCAGCTCCAGGGCCTCGTCGTCGTCGAGCTCGATCAGCTCGGACTCGATCTTGGCGTTGAGGAAGATCGCCTCGGCCGGGGCGACCAGCTCGCGCTGGACGTTCTTGAAGTCCTCGTCGGCCAGCTCGGCCTCGTCCACGTTGAAGACGTAGAGGAAGGGCTTGGCGGTCAGCAGGTGGAGGTCGCGGATCGGGGTGGTGTCGAAGCCGGCCTCGAAGAGGGTCTTGCCGGTCTCCAGGACCGCCTGCGCGGCCTCGGCGGCGGCCAGCACGGGGGCGGTCTCCTTCTTCAGGCGCGCCTCCTTCTGGAGCCGCGGCAGGACCTTCTCGACGGTCTGGAGGTCGGCCAGGATCAGCTCGGTGTGGATGGTCTCGATGTCGTCCTTGGGCGACACCTTGCCGTCCACGTGCACCACGTCCGGGTCGGTGAAGGCGCGCACGACCTGGCAGATCGCGTCCGACTCGCGGATGTTGGCGAGGAACTTGTTGCCCAGTCCCTCGCCCTCGCTGGCGCCGCGCACGATGCCGGCGATGTCGACGAAGTCGACGGTGGCCGGGAGGATCCGCTGGGAGCCGAAGATCTCGGCGAGCTTGGCCAGCCGCGCGTCCGGGACGCCGACGACGCCGACGTTCGGCTCGATGGTGGCGAACGGGTAGTTGGCCGCCAGCACGTCGTTCTTGGTCAGGGCGTTGAACAGGGTCGACTTGCCGACGTTCGGCAGGCCGACGATTCCGATCGTGAGCGACATGAAGCGCAGTCCCGTGGGCTTGGAGGAGTTGGGTCGGCACCGTGCGGGCCGACCCCCAAGTCTACGGGCAGCGCCTCACGCCCCGGTCGCCGCCGGGAGGGGCTTCAGGAACTCCGGCGGGGTGCCCGGGGGGCTGGGCCGGACAGGTCAGGCCGCTGAACGACGATCACATCAGCACTCCGCCAGGAGACACGGGACAAGACCTGAACGGTCCATTACACAGTGTGGCGATGATCGGACCGTACGTTGGGCGGGTGGAGCAGAGCATCCGTACCCAGCCGCCAGGGCCCAGACGCCGACCGCCGAACGGCGCGGCCGGGGCCGCCGTCCCCGGGCCCGGCCGGGCTCCCGAGACCGCCGGAGCCCCCGCAGCCCCCGCCGCCGCCCCCGCCGCCCGGCTACGCCCGGTAGCCGGGCCGCCCGCCGCCGCCCGCCCGGCCACCCCCAGGCTGCGGCTGCGGCTGCCGCTGCCCGGACGCTCCGAGGCCCCGCTGTACGGGCGGCGCCGGACCGGACGACCGACCCGGCTGACCGCCATCGGCACGGGCGTGGCCGCCGTCCTGGCGACGCTCGCCGTCGCGGGCCTGGACCGGCTGCTGTTCGACCGCCTCGGCTGGCTGTTCGGCCTCGGCTACCTGGTCGTCTGCTTCCAGCTGGCCGTCCGGGTGCGCTACGTCGACCTGCTGGCCGCACCGATCAGCGGGCCGATCGCCTTCGCGCTGGCGCTGCTGCTGCTCGGGCCGGTCACCTCCTCGGGCGTCACCGCCCAGGTGGTGGCGCTGGCGACCGGGCTGGCGCTGCGGGCCGGCTGGCTGTTCTCCGGCACCGGGCTGGCCGCGCTGATCGTGCTCGCCCGGTTCGTGGCCCAGCGCCGGATCCAGCGCTCCCGCTGAGCGGCGCCTCGGGCGGGCGGCCTCAGCCCGCCGCCCGGGCCGCCGCCATGGCGGCGCCGACGATGCCCGCGTCGTTGCGCAGCTCGGCCGGCACCACCCGCGCCTCCCGCTCCCGCAGCAGCGGCAGGAACTTCTCGTGCTTGCGGCTCACCCCGCCGCCGATCACGACCAGTTGCGGCGAGAACAGCATCTCGACCAGGTCCAGGTACTCGTCGACCCGCCCGGCCCACTGCTCCCAGGTCAGCCCGTGCCGTTCCTTGGCGGCCGAGGAGGCCCGGCGCTCGGCGTCCTTGCCGCGCAGTTCCAGGTGGCCCAGTTCGGTGTTGGGCACCAGCACGCCGTCGACGAAGAGCGCGCTGCCGATGCCGGTGCCGAAGGTGAGCACCAGCGCCACGCCCGACTGGTCGCGCCCGGCGCCGTGCACGGTCTCGGCGAGCCCGGCCGCGTCGGCGTCGTTGAGCACGGTCGCGGGCAGGTCGAGCGCCTCGCGGAACAGGCCCGCGGCGTCCAGGCCGATCCAGCCCTTGTCCACGTTGGCGGCGGTTCTGGTCCGGCCGCCGACCACCACGCCGGGGAAGGTGAGCCCGACCGGGCCCTGGTGGTCGAACTGGCGGACCACCTCGCAGACGGCGGCGACCACGGCCTCGGGAGCGGACGGCTGCGGGGTGAGCACCTTGTACCGCTCCTGGGCCAGCACGCCCCGGGCGAGGTCGACCGGGGCGCCCTTGATGCCCGAACCGCCGATGTCCACGCCGAATACCGCCGTCATCACGTCCACCCTCCGCCGGGGCCGCGGACCGCTTGTCCACAGCCTGTGCACAAAACTACGAGAGGGCACGGGCGGACGCACAGCAGAAAACCCGGCAACCCCGAGGGGGGTGCCGGGCTCTGCGCGAAGGGCCTGAGAGCGGTCCGGGAGCGGTCCCAGGCTCGGCCCTACAGCTTGCCCGCCGCCTCGGCGCGCAGGTCGCGGCGCAGTTCCTTGGGCAGCGAGAAGATCAGGTGCTCCTCGGCAGTCTTGACCGTCTCGACCGTGTCGTAGCCGCGCGCGGCCAGCCACTCCAGCACGCCCTCGACCAGGATCTCCGGGACGGAGGCGCCGCTGGTCAGACCGACCGTGCCGACGCCCTCCAGCCAGGCCTCCTGGACCTCCTCGGCGAAGTCCACCAGGTGGGCGGCCTTGGCGCCGTACTCCAGGCCGACCTCGACCAGGCGGACGGAGTTGGACGAGTTCTTGGAGCCGACCACGATCAGCAGGTCGGTCTCGGGGGCCATCTGCTTGACCGCGACCTGGCGGTTCTGGGTGGCGTAGCAGATGTCGTCGCTGGGCGGGCTGACCAGCGCCGGGAAGCGCTTCTTCAGCTCGCCGACGGTGGCCATGGTCTCGTCCACCGACAGGGTGGTCTGGGACAGCCAGACGACCCTGGACTCGTCCCGGACCCGCACGTTGGCGACGTCCTCGGCGCCGTCCACCAGGTGGATCCGGTCCGGGGCCTCGCCCATCGTCCCGACGACCTCCTCGTGGCCCTCGTGGCCCACCAGCAGGATGTCGAAGCCCTCGTCGGCGAAGCGCACGGCCTCCTTGTGCACCTTGGTGACCAGCGGGCAGGTGGCGTCGATGGTGGCCAGCCGGCCGGCCTTCGCCTCGTCGTGGACGGCCGGCGCGACGCCGTGCGCGGAGAAGACCACGATCGAGCCCTCGGGCACCTCCTCCGTCTCGTCGACGAAGATCGCGCCCTTCTTCTCCAGGGTCTGCACCACGTACTTGTTGTGGACGATCTGCTTGCGGACGTAGATGGGCGCCCCGTACTGCTCCAGGGCCTTCTCCACGGCGATCACGGCGCGGTCGACACCCGCGCAGTAGCCCCGGGGGGCGGCGAGCAGGACACGGCGCGGCGCGGTGTTGGACATGGCTCCATCGTACGGGCGGCGCCGAGCCGCGCCGACGGGAGGCGCTTTCCGGACAGACCCGGTCGTCGGTGCTCAAATGTGGTGTCTATGAGCTCTGCGAACGGGCAAACGGAACCGGGCGGCCTGCGCCGCAGCCTGAGCGTCCGCGACCTGATGGTCTACGGCCTGCTGTTCATCGCTCCGATGGCACCGGTCGGCGTGTTCGGCGTCCTGGACGCCAGGAGCCACGGCGCCGTCGCCACCGTCTACCTGGCCGCGACCGTCGCGATGGGCTTCACCGCCTTCTCGTACGCCCAGATGGTGCGCGCGGTGCCGCAGACCGGCTCGGTGTTCGCCTACGCGCGGGCCGGGCTGGGCGAGGGGCCCGGGTTCATCGCCGGCTGGATGGCGATGCTCGACTACCTGCTGATCCCGGCGGTCGCCTACCTGTTCTCCGGGATCGCGCTGAACTCGCTGGTGCCCGGGGTCTCCCGCTGGGTCTGGACGGCGCTCGCGGTGGTGCTGACCACCGCGCTCAACCTGATCGGCGTACGGACGGCGGCCGTGGTCGGCTTCGCGGTGCTCGCCCTGGAGATCGCGGTGCTGGCGGTGTTCGTCGCCGCGGCCGTGGTGGCCCTGGTCCAGGGCGGCGCCCGGCGCGGCTGGGACACCCCGTTCACCGCCGTCGGCGCCTTCTCGCTGACCGCGGTGATCTCGGCCGTGTCCGTCGCGGTGCTCTCCTACCTGGGCTTCGACGCGATCGCCACCTTCGTCGAGGAGGCGGTCGGCGCCTCGGCGGCGGTGGCCCGGGCCGTGCTCTGGTGCCTGGCACTGGCCGGAGTACTGTTCGTCACCCAGACCTACCTGGCGGCACTGCTGGAGCCGCTGGGCCCGCAGCAGCTGGCGGCCGACCCGGCGGCGCAGGGCTCGGCCTTCTACGACACGGTGGAGAGCGGGGTCGGGCACTGGCTGCACGTCCTGGTGGCGGCCAGCAAGGCGATCGGCGCGGCCTTCGCGGCGCTGGCCGGGCAAGCGGCGGCCGGGCGGCTGGTCTACGCGATGGGCCGGGAGGGA
The DNA here is from genome assembly GCF_042731835.1 of Kitasatospora sp. NPDC059817. NCBI lineage: Bacteria > Bacillati > Actinomycetota > Actinomycetes > Kitasatosporales > Streptomycetaceae > Kitasatospora > Kitasatospora sp. NPDC059817. Next base: position 51,541 of record NZ_JBHWIR010000024.1, read on the forward strand.
CGGCTGCCGCGCGTTCTCGGCACGGTCGACCCGGCCACCGCGGTGCCGCGCCGGGCGCTGCTGGCGGCCGCGGTGATCACGATGGCCGCGGCGGTCTGGGCGGCCAACCGGGACGACGGGCTCGACCAGCTGACCTCGGTGGTCAACGTGGGCGCGCTGACCGCCTTCGCGCTGCTGCACGCCTCGGTGATCGGCTGGTACACGGTGCGGCACGGCTCCCGGGACCGGGTGCGGCACCTGCTCGTCCCGGCCCTGGGGATCGCGGTGATCGCCGCGGTGGTCTACGAGGCCTCGACGACCGCGCAGCTCGTCGGGCTGATCTGGCTGGCGGTCGGGCTGGTGGTGCTGGGCGTCCAGGGCTCCCCCGCTTCGGGCGGCCCTGTCGGCCGACGCCGCTAGGGGCGGTGTCGGCCGGCGCCGCTAGCCTCATACGCATGGCCAACACCAGCTCCCCCGAAGCCCCGATCCCGGTCGGCAAGGTCTCCGCGCTGATCGGCGGCTGGATCGACCGGCTCGGCGCGGTCTGGGTGGAGGGGCAGATCACCCAGCTCAGCCGCCGGCCGGGGGCGGGCGTGGTGTTCCTGACCCTGCGCGACCCGCAGGCGGACGTGTCGCTCACGGTGACCTGCTTCCGCTCGGTGTTCGACCAGGTCGCGGACGTGGTGCAGGAGGGCGCGCGGGTCGTCGTGCACGCCAAGCCGGAGTGGTACGCGGCGCGCGGGCAGCTGTCGCTGCGGGCCTCGGAGATCCGGCCGGTCGGGCTGGGCGAGCTGCTGGCCCGGCTGGAGCAGCTGAAGCGGCGGCTCGCCGGGGAGGGCCTGTTCGCGGCCGACCGCAAGCGCCCGCTGCCGTTCCTGCCGCAGTGCGTCGGGCTGGTCACCGGGCGCGGCTCGGCGGCCGAGCGGGACGTGCTGGAGAACGCCCGGCGGCGCTGGCCGGCCGTCCGCTTCGAGGTGCGCAACGTCCCGGTGCAGGGGGTCAGCGCGGTGGAGCGGGTGAGCGCGGCCGTCCGGGAGCTGGACGAGCACCCCGAGGTGGACGTGATCATCGTGGCCCGCGGCGGCGGCAGCGTCGAGGACCTGCTGCCGTTCTCGGACGAGGGGCTGGTGCGGCTGGTCGCGGCCGCCCGTACGCCGGTGGTCAGCGCGATCGGCCACGAGCCGGACCAGCCGCTGCTGGACTTCGTCGCCGACCTGCGCGCCTCCACCCCGACCGATGCCGCCAAACGGGTGGTTCCGGACGTCGGCGAGGAGCTGGCCAAGGTCCGCCTGCTGCGGGACCGTGCCCGGCGGCACGTCCTCGGCCGGGTCGAGCGCGAGCAGCACGGGCTGGACGGCGTGCGCAGCCGCCCCGCGCTGGCCGCCCCGCACCGGATGCTGGACGGGCGCGGCCAGGAGGTCACCGCGCTGCTGGAGCGGGCCCGGCGCACCCTGCGGCACCGGCTGGACCACGCGCAGAGCGACCTCGGGCACACCCTCGCCCGGGTGGTCGCGCTGTCCCCGGCGGCCACCCTGGAGCGCGGCTACGCGGTGCTCCAGCGGACGGACGGCACGGTGGTGACCGACCCGGCGCAGGTCACGGCCGGCGAGGGGCTGCACGCCCGGGTCTCAGGCGGGGCCTTCGACGTCGCGGTGGACGACGGTCAGGGCTCGTAGGAACGCCCGGCGCCGCGGTGGACGACGGTCAGGGCTCGTAGGAACGCCCGGCGCCGCGGTGGACGACGGTCAGGCCTCGTAGGAACACGGCCGGGAGAGCGCGATGGAGTGCTCGCCGAAGCCGAGGCTGCGGTAGAGCGCCTCGCCGCCACTGCTGGCGTGCAGGTCGATCCGGCCGACCCGCTGGTCGTCGAACCAGTCCAGCAGCGCCTCGGTGCAGGCCCGGGCGTAGCCGCGCAGCCGGTGGCCGGGGTCGGTGCAGATGTTGAAGACGAAGCCGAACCGGCCGTTCGGGTTTCCCGGCGCGGGCAGCCGGTGCTCCAGCGTGCCGACCGCGCAGGCGGCGAGCCGGCCGGGCCGTCGCGGATCGTCCACCACGAAGGACGGCATGGTCAGTTCCCCGGCCGGGACGGCGAGGCGCTCGCGCAGCATCCGCTCGGCGGTGGTCTGCCAGGGCCCCGGCCCGGTCAGGCCGGCCATGCTGGGCATCGCTTCGAACATCAGGTCGCGCAGCCGGACGAGCTCGGGGGCGTCGGCCGGGGCGGCGGGTCGGACCGTGATCATGCGGCGGAGGGTAGCGCCGCCGGCCGGCCGGACGCATCCGATTTCGCCCCGCCGCCTCACCCGCTGCTTTCGCCTCGCTGCTTTCACCCCGCCGAGGCCGTTCCGGCTTTCGCCCCGCCGCGGCCGTTCCGTCGGTGCTGCGCCGGCTCTGTCGGCTCCAGCCCCTACGCTGGCACGCATGGCAGAGCAGCAGGAGCAGCAGGACGCGGCGGCACCGACCCCGGACGACGCGCTGGGCTACGAGCACGCCCGGGACGCGCTGCTGGAGGTGGTCCGGCAGCTGGAGAACGGCGGGACGTCGCTGGAGGAGTCGCTGGCGCTGTGGGAGCGCGGCGAGCAGCTGGCGAAGGTGTGCCAGCGCTGGCTGGACGGCGCCCGGGCCCGGCTGGACGCGGCGCTGGCCGCCGAGGAGGACGGGGCCGCGGGCGGGGAGTGACGCGGCTCACAGCGGGCCGGGGAATCGTTGAATCTTCACCCATGTTGAGATGGTGTGACCGGCCACGGCCGGTCAATCCGACGAACCCCCTCCCGCATGAGGTGCAGACAAGCATGACCACCGACGCCCTGGTACTCGACGCCGCCGCTCAGGACCTGCTGTTCCGCGAGGCCCGCACCGCGAACACCTTCACCGACGAGCCGGTGACCGAGGAGCAGGTCCAGGCCATCTACGAGCTGGTCAAGTACGGCCCGACCGCCTTCAACCAGCAGCCGCTGCGCGTCGTCCTGGTCCGCTCGACCGAGGGCCGCGAGCGCCTCGTCCAGCACCTGGCGGACGGCAACAAGGCCAAGACCAGCACCGCCCCGCTGGTCGCCATCCTCGCCGCGGACAACGAGTTCCACGAGGAGCTGCCGACCCAGTTCCCGCACTTCCCGCAGGCCAAGGACGTGTTCTTCTCCGAGCGCACCGTCCGTGAGCGCTCCGCCTCGCTGAACGGCGCGCTGCAGGCCGCCTACTTCATCATCGGCGTGCGCGCCGCCGGCCTGGCCGCCGGCCCGATGACCGGCTACGACGCCGAGGGCATCAACAAGGAGTTCTTCGGCGACGGCGAGCACTCGGTGCTGGCCGTGGTCAACATCGGCAAGCCGGGCGACGAGGCGTGGTTCCCGCGCTCGCCGCGCCTGGCGTACGACCAGGTCGTCACCACGGTCTGATCCGCCGCACGCGCGAGGGCCCGCACCGGTTCGTCCGGTGCGGGCCCTTTCCGTATGCGCACGGGGGCGTACGGGGTCGTACGGGCGCGTCCGCGGGGCGTCCGCGGGGGCGTACGGAGCCGTTCCCCCGGGGGCGGCCCAGGGGGACGGGCTACTTGAGCGCCTGGGCCAGCTCGGCCAGTTCCTCGTAGGAGGCGGTGCCGGTGAGCACGGTGGTCGCGTCGCCGGTCTGCACGGTCAGGGCGCGGGACTTCTCGCCCTGCACCCGCTCCCAGGTGCGCCCGGCGACCTCGGAGGTGCCGTCCGGCTTGCCGCCCGCGATCTTGTCGGCCAGCAGCGCGTCGCGCGGGACGTCGCTCTGCTCGACCGCCGCGTACTGGCCGGACGGCGTGACGAAGCCCAGGTGCCAGGCGTTGCCCTTGCCCTTGCTGATCGCGGCCGGCTGGTAGCCGACCGAGGTGGCCCGCCACTGGTCGGACAGCCCGTCCGGGGAGAGCAGCGGGTACGGCGCGCCGCGCTTCGCGGAGGCCGCCGCCACCTTGTACTCGACCACGTGCACCGGGTCGCTGTTCGCGTCGTGCGGAAGGAACAGGTACCCGATCCAGACCACGGCGCCGACCGCCAGCATCGACAGGACCATGTCCCGTACGGTCTCCCGGCCCCTCATGCGTTTGCTCTCTCCAGCCACCCCCACATGGTGACTCATCCCTACGGCGGTACGGCCACCCGGGGTGCCCGCGTACGGGTGAAGCGGGACGAACCGACCAGGTCGGGCGCCGGGTGGCGACCCGCGCCACAGACAGTCATCCCATAGGCAGATACGATCGCAGGACCCTCACCACGGCGTTCGACCAGGCAGTAGTCGGGCGCTTACTGGCCGTCGCGTACAGAGAGGTAACGACGATGACCACGCAGTACCCGAACCACCTTCCCAGCGCCCTGGAGGTCGCGCCCGAGGCTCCGGACCGGAACCTCGCGCTCGAACTCGTCCGGGTCACCGAGGCGGCCGCGATGGCCGCCGGCCGGTGGGTCGGCCGTGGCGACAAGAACGGCGCGGACGGCGCCGCCGTCAAGGCGATGCGCACCCTCGTCTCGACCGTCTCGATGAACGGCGTAGTCGTCATCGGGGAGGGCGAGAAGGACGAAGCCCCGATGCTCTACAACGGCGAGCGGGTCGGCGACGGCACCGGCGCCGAGTGCGACGTCGCGGTCGACCCGGTCGACGGCACCACGCTCACCGCCAAGGGCATGAACAACGCCGTCGCCGTCCTGGCCGTCGCCGACCGCGGCACCATGTTCGACCCCAGCGCCGTGTTCTACATGGACAAGCTGGTGGCCGGCCCCGAGGCCGCCGAGTTCGTCGACATCACCGCCCCCGCGGCCGTCAACATCCGCCGGGTCGCCAAGGCCAAGGGCAGCGCCGTCGAGGACGTCACGGTCGTCGTCCTCGACCGCCCGCGCCACGACGGCCTGGTCCGGGAGATCCGCGAGGCGGGCGCCCGGATCAAGTTCATCTCCGACGGCGACGTGGCCGGCGCCATCATGGCCGCCCGCGAGGGCACCGGCGTCGACCTGCTGATGGGCATCGGCGGCACCCCCGAGGGCATCATCGCGGCCTGCGCCATGAAGTGCATGGGCGGCGTCATCCAGGGCCGGCTGTGGCCCAAGGACGACGCCGAGCGGCAGAAGGCCCTCGACGCCGGCCACGACCTGGACCGGGTGCTCACCACCGACGACCTGGTCAGCGGCGAGAACGTGTTCTTCGTCGCCACCGGCATCACCGACGGCGAGCTGCTGCGCGGCGTGCACTACCGCCAGGAGACCGCCACCACCAGCTCGCTGGTGATGCGTTCCAAGAGCGGCACGATCCGCGAGATCAACTCCGTCCACAAGCTGTCGAAGCTGCGGGCCTACAGCGCGATCGACTTCGACCGCGCCAACTGACACCGGGCAAGCGCACCCGCGGCCTCGGCGGAATCCCCCACCCCCCAGGCCGCGGCGCGGCCGGCCCCGGGCACACCCCGAGCCCCCTCAGCCCCCCATCCGCCGCGGCCCCCCGCCCTGGCTCGTATAAACAAATACCAGCCCACCAAACCACATGGGAGGGCGGTTTGGGGGGGGGGGGTGGTTTAG
>NZ_JBHWIR010000025.1:0-23325 GCF_042731835.1 Kitasatospora sp. NPDC059817
GGGTGGGCGAGGCGGGGGCGGGGGCTGTGGTCCTCTGTCGAGGCTTCCGGCGCCGGCGCGGCCTGGGGGGGGCGGCCGGGCCGCCCCCCCCCCGCCCCTCGTCGTCATCGAAGCCCGGAGCCCGGAGCAACGGAGCCCGGAGCAACGGAGCCCGTACGGAACCCGGAGCTCCGTACCGGGTCAGTCCTGCGGCGTGTAGTACGAGACCAGCGCGGCCGCGCCCGGCTCGACGCCCTTCCACGAGCCGCTGAAGCTGAGCACCGCGATCGCCGCCGTCGGGAAGCCGCCGAGCCGCAGCCGCTCCAGCGCGTCCCGGTCGCCCGCGTCCCCGGCCAGCACCTGGGTCAGGCCCAGCACGCCGGGGTTGTGCCCGACCAGCACCACGTCCGCGTACTCCTCCGGGGTCTCCTGGAGGACGGCGATGATCTCGCCGGGGCTGGCCTCGTAGATCCGGTCCTCGTACACGGTCTTGCGGGCCCGCTTCGGCAGCTCGTGCGCCGCCAGCTTCCACGTCTCGCGGGTGCGCAGCGCGGTGGAGCAGAGCACGTACTCGGGGTTGATGCCGGAGTCGACCAGCCAGCGGCCGGCGTCCGGGGCCTGGTGACGGCCCCGGTCGGCCAGCGGCCGCTCGTGGTCGTCCACGCCGTTGGGCCAGTCGGCCTTGGCATGGCGGAGAACGATGATCCTGCGGGACGTGTCGGCGCTCATACCCAGCAAGCTTGGCAGAAAAGCCGCTCCGGGGCGCGATGCTCCCGGATGCCGCCACTCGCAGGGGTGGCGGGTGTCATCATCCGCCGTTCGTCCGGCCCTTCCGATAAACGGGGGGTGGCCGATGAGCGGCGGTTGTGCGCGGGGGGGGGATGGACCGGATCAGCCTATGGCGGCGGCGACGGAGGCGATGATCGCCACCAGCACCACGATGCCGGCGATCGCCAGGGCGATCTGGCCGAGCTGCTTGCGGCCGTCGGTCGGGTTGGGATCGAGAACGGGCATGTCCGGGATTCTTCCACCCCGAACACGCCCGTCGGTCACCGACCCCTCGGGGTTGGCCGGCCCTTGGTCAGGCCTTGACCTGCGCCACGGGGTGGACCGCCTCGTCCTCGATGTGCCGGGCCATCGCGGCCCGCAGGCCGAACAGCATCTGCGGCACCAGCAGCAGTGCCAGGAAGCCCAGCGGGCCGTACCACTCACCGGTCATCTGGTAGATCCGGCCGATCAGGATCGGGCCGGGGATGGAGATCAGGTAGCCGACGCCCTGGGCGAAGGCGGAGAGCTGGGCGACCCCGCCGGCGGTGCGGGCGCGCAGCCCGATCATCGTCAGCACCAGCGGGAAGGCGCAGTTGGACAGGCCCACCAGGACCGCCCAGAGCCACGACGCGCCGGCCGGGGCCAGCGCCAGCCCGGCGTACCCGGCGATGCCGCAGGCGGCCAGCACGACGACGAACAGCCGCTGGTCGCCGCGGCGGGCGGCCAGGTTGGGCAGCACGAAGGAGACCGGCACGCCGATCACCATGGTCACCGCGAGCAGCACCCCGGAGGTGCCCTTGTCGACTCCGGCGTCCTGGAAGATCTTCGGCATCCAGCCCATCACCACGTAGGCGCCGGTGGCCTGGAGGCCGAAGAAGCAGGCCATCGCCCAGGCCGTCCGGCTGCGGGTGATCGGCAGCCGGACGGCGGCCGCCCCGCCCGCCCGCTCGCCGCGCTCGCGCTTGGTCAGCAGCACCGGGAGCCAGAGCAGCAGGGCCAGCGCGGCGAGACCGGCCCAGACGCCCAGGCCGTAGCGCCAGTCGCCGCCGAGCGCGCTGGTCATCGGCACGGTGACGGCGGCGGCCAGCGCGGTGCCGGCCGACAGCGCCATCGAGTACAGGCCGATCATCGGACCGACCTTGTCCGGGAAGTAGCGCTTGATCACCACCGGGATCAGCACGTTGGAGACCGCCACGCCGGCCAGCGCGAGCGCGGTCAGCAGCAGGAACACCGCGGTGCCGCCGGCGAAGGAGCGGGAGAGCACGCCCAGGGTGATCGCGCCCATGCCGGCGGTGATCACGGCGATCGGGCCGATCCGCCGGGCCATCGAGGGCGCGGCGAAGCCGAACAGGCCGAAGCAGAGCGACGGGACGGCGGTGAGCAGCCCGGCGAGCGTCGGGTTCATCCCGAGGTCGGCGCGGACCTGGTCGAGCAGCGGTCCGAGGCTGGTGACCACGGGGCGCAGGTTGAAGGCGGCGGCGGCGATCGCGATGGCGAACAGCCAGACCAGGTGCTTGCCGGAGGAGGGCGTGGAGGGCCGCTCGGTCTGCGGCCGGGCCTCGGTTCGTGGGGAGGCGGTGGTGTCTGCTGCGGGAGGCATGGGCACCATCATAGAATGATGGGATGAATTGGCGCACCTTCGAATTGGCATGATGTGCCGACCCGCACCCCCACCGGACGCCGGCCCTCCCACCCGCCGGCCCCGTCCATCGAACCGTAGCCGCAAGGAGTACCCGTGGCGCTGTCCTCGCCGAGGCGCACCCCGCTGTCCGACCAGGTGATCGCGCAGCTGCGCGCCCAGATCACCTCCGGAGAGTGGCCCGTCGGCTCACGCATCCCCACCGAGGCCGCACTCGTCGAACAGCTCGGCGTCGCCCGCAACACCGTCCGCGAGGCCGTCCGCGCCCTCGCCCACAACGGGCTGCTCGACATCCGCCAGGGCTCCGGCACCTACGTGCTCGCCACCAGCGAGCTGGCCGGGGTCATGCACCGCCGCTTCGCCGACGCCGACCAGGCGCAGGTCGCCGAGCTGCGGGCCGCCCTGGAGACCTCCGCGGCCGGCCTCGCCGCGGCCCGCCGCACCGACCGCGACCTCGGCCTGCTGGACGCCGCACTGGGCCGCCGCGAGAGCGCCTGGCACTCCGGCGACGCCGAGGACTTCATCCAGGCCGACGCCGCGTTCCACCAGGCCGTCGTCGCCGCCGCCCACAACGACGTGCTGGCCGCCGTCTACGCCGACCTCGGCGAGGTCACCCGCGCCCACCTGCGGCACGACGTCGGCCCCGAGCTGATCGCCGAGCGCTACATCGGCCACGCCACCATCCTCGACGCCATCCGGGCCGGCGACGCCCAGCGCGCCTCCGTCGAGGCCGGCCGCGCCATCGGCGCGTGCACCCCCGCCGACGCCTGAGGCGCCCCGAAGCGTCCCGGAACGCCGGAACGCCGCTGCCCGGCACCCCCACGAGGGGTGCCGGGCAGCGGTGTGCGGCGGAGCGGTCAGGCGCCGATGGCGTGCAGACCGCCGTCGACGTGGATGATCTCGCCGGTGGTCTTCGGGAACCAGTCCGACAGCAGCGCGACGATGCCGCGGCCGGCCGGCTCCGGGTCGGTCAGGTCCCACTTCAGCGGGGAGCGGTGGTTCCAGGTGTCCGCGAGGTCGCCGAAGCCCGGGATGGACTTGGCGGCCATCGAGCCGAGCGGGCCGGCCGAGATCAGGTTGCAGCGGATGTCCCGCTCGCCCAGGTAGCGCGCCAGGTAGCGGTTGGTCGACTCCAGGGCGGCCTTGGCCGGGCCCATCCAGTCGTACTGCGGCCAGGCGAACTGCGCGTCGAAGGTGAGGCCGACGACCGAGCCGCCGTCCTGCATCAGCGGCAGCAGCGCCATGGTCAGCGACTTCAGCGAGAAGGCCGAGACGTTCATCGCGGTGGCCACGGACTCCCACGGGGTGTCCAGGAAGTTGCCGCCCAGGGCGTCCTGCGGGGCGAAGCCGATCGAGTGGACGATGCCGTCCAGGGTCGGCAGGTGCTCGCGGACCGTGTCGGCGATGCCCGCCAGCTCCTCCTCGCTGGAGACGTCCAGCGGCAGCACGGTGACCGGCTTCGGCAGCTTCTTGGCGATCCGCTCGGTCAGGCTCGGACGCGGGAACGCGGTGAGGATGATCTCCGCACCCTGCTCCTGGGCGAGCTTGGCGGCGTGGAAGGCGATGGAGGACTCCATCAGCACACCCGTGATCAGGATGCGCTTGCCCTCAAGGATTCCAGTCATGCTCAGTGACCCATGCCCAATCCGCCGTCCACGGGAATGACGGCTCCGGTGATGTACGCGGCCTCGTCCGAACCGAGGAACCGCACGGTGGACGCGACCTCGGCGGGCGACGCGTAGCGGCCCAGCGGCACGCCCGAGACGATGTCCGCGCGGCGCTCGTCGCTGAGCACAGCGGTCATGTCGGTGTCGACGAAGCCGGGGGCGACCACGTTGACGGTGATGTTGCGCGGGCCCAGCTCGCGCGCCAGCGACCGGGCGAAGCCGACCAGGCCCGCCTTGGACGCGGCGTAGTTCGACTGGCCCGGCGAGCCGGACAGGCCCACCACGGACGAGATCAGCACGACGCGGCCCGTGCGGGCGCGCATCATCAGCTTCGAGGCGCGCTTGACCACCCGGAAGGCCCCGGTCAGGTTGGTGTCCAGGACGGAGGTGAAGTCCTCCTCGGACATGCGCAGCAGCAGGGTGTCGTTGGTGATGCCCGCGTTGGCGACCAGCACCTGGACCGCGCCGTGCTTCTCCTCGATCTCGGTGAAGGCGGCGTCGACCTGCGCGGCGTCCGTGATGTCGCAGCGCACCGCGAGGACGTCGTACTTCTGCAGGGCCTCCGGCACCTCGCCCGAGCGGCTGGTGATGGCGACCTTGTCACCCGCCTCGGCGAAGGCCTGGGCGATCGCGAGGCCGATGCCCCGGTTTCCTCCGGTGACGAGAACCGAGCGGCTCAACGATCCACCTCTCTCCGTGTGTGCGGACGTACGTCGGAACGCGTACGCAGTGTGACGCTATCGGGCGGTCGGCGGTGTCGGCGCATCGGGCTCCCACAGCGCCGCACCGGAGGAACTGTCGCAATCCGACAATCCGTACCCGCAGCGCCCCGCACCTGCTCAGCCGCCCTGACCGAACCACGGCCGGAGCCCAGCCGGCGCCGCCGTACGGGAACAACACGGCCCCGCGCACCCGTTGCCCCCGTGGTGTGGGCCGACCCGGGACCGGCCGTACCGATCCCCCGAAGGGTCCCGCGAGGAACGAAGGCAGGGCGCATGACCAAGGCACGGCCCAGGAGCACCCACCGGAACGGACGGCTGCTGGCCCTGACCGCCCTCGCGGCCGGCCTGGGAGCGGCCGCCTGGTCGCTGCGCGACCTGCCGGCGGCGTTCGGCCGGCGGCCGGACGGCGAGCACGAGGAGCGGGTGCGCGACTCGCCGCAGTACCGCGACGGCGTCTTCCACAACGCCCCCTCCACCCTGGCCCGGGCCACCACCGCCCCGGACATCGACCGCGGCACCATCCGCCGGATGCTGTTCGAGCGCGAGGGCCGCGTCCCCGCCCACCCCGTGCCGACCGTCCGCCCCGCCGGCGGCCCCGGCCCGGCCGCCGAGGGCGTGGCGATCACCTGGTACGGGCACGCCTCCGCGCTGGTGGAGATCGAGGGCTCCCGGGTGCTGCTCGACCCGATCTGGAGCGAGCGCTGCTCCCCCGCCGCGCACGTCGGCCCCAAGCGGCTGCACCCCGTGCCGGTGGAACTGGAGGAGCTGCCGCAGGTCGACGCCGTGCTGATCTCGCACGACCACTACGACCACCTGGACATGGCGACGGTCAAGCGCCTGGTGCGCAGCCAGTCCGCGCCGTTCGCGGTGCCGCTGGGCATCGGCGGCCACCTGCGCCGCTGGGGCGTCCCGGAGCACCGCATCATCGAGCTGGACTGGGACGAGACCTGCACCCTCGGCGACCTGGTGCTCACCCTCACCTCGGCGCACCACTTCTCCGGCCGCGGCCTGACCCGCAACACCACCCTGTGGGGCTCCTGGGTGATCGCCGGCCCCGACCGCAAGGTCTTCTACACCGGTGACTCCGGCTACTTCGAGGGCTACGCCCGGATCGGCGACCGGCACGGCCCCTTCGACGCCGCGCTGGTGCAGATCGGCGCCTACGACGCCGCCTGGGCCGACATCCACATGACCCCCGAGGACGCCGTGCGCGCCCACCGCGACCTCCAGGCGGGCCTGCTGGTGCCGGTGCACTGGTGCACCTTCAACCTGGGCCTGCACCCGTGGGCCGAGCCGATCGAGCGGCTGCTGGCCGAGGCCAAGGCGCAGGCCGTCCCGCTGGCCGTGCCGCGCCCCGGCGAGCGGGTCGACGTGGACAACCCGCCGGAGCTGGACGGCTGGTGGGAGATCGTCGGCTGACCGACCGGCCACCACGGCGGCGCACCGGCCGAAATGCGCTGGCCGAAACCCCCTGGACCGGCCATGATGCGGTGCGGGCGCCCCTGTGTGGCGCCGCACCGCCACCCTCCGCGACCAGGGAGCACGATTGCCTCCGATCCCTCCGGCCGACAGCGTCGGCGCCCCGCACGGGCGCGCCGTCGACCCGCTGTTCCTCGCCTTCCCGCTGCGCACCCTCGCCGACGCCGCCCTCACCCGGGCCAGCGAACTCGGCGCCGCCCACGCCGACTTCCGCCTGGAACGGGTCCGCAGCGCCTCCTGGCGGCTGCGCGACGCCCGCCCGGCCGGCACCTCCGACAGCGTGCAACTCGGCTTCGCCGTCCGGGTGCTGCTGGACGGCGCCTGGGGCTTCGCCGCCGGGGTGGACCTCACCGCCGACGCGGCGGCGCGGGTCGCCGAGCAGGCCGTCGCGGTGGCCCGCCTGTCCGGCGGGATCAGCCGGGCCGCCGGCTCCGCCGAACGGGTCGAGCTGGCCGACGAGCCGGTGTACCGGGACGCCACCTGGGTCTCCTCCTACGAGGTGAACCCCTTCGAGGTGCCGGACGCGGAGAAGACCGCACTGCTCGCCGAGTGGAGTTCGCGGCTGCTGGCCGCCGAGGGCGTCTCGCACGTCCAGGCGAGCCTGCTGACCGTCCAGGAGAACAAGTTCTACGCGGACACCGCGGGCACCGTCACCACCCAGCAGCGGATCCGGCTGCACCCCACGCTGGAGGCCACCTCGGTGGACGAGCGCACCGGGGCCTTCGACTCGATGCGCACGCTGGCCCCGCCGGTCGGGCGCGGCTTCGAGTACCTCACGGGGGTCCGGGGGCCGTCCCCCGACAGCCGGGGCCTGCCCGCGACGGGCTGGGACTGGGACGCCGAACTCGCCGAACTGCCCACCCTGCTCGCCGAGAAGATGAAGGCGCCGAGCGTCCGGGCCGGCCGCTACGACCTGGTCATCGACCCGTCCAACCTCTGGCTGACCATCCACGAGTCGATCGGCCACGCCACCGAGCTGGACCGCGCCCTCGGCTACGAGGCCGCCTACGCCGGCACCTCCTTCGCCACCTTCGACCGGCTCGGCTCGCTCAGGTACGGCTCCGAACTGATGCACGTCACCGGCGACCGCACCGCCGAGCACGGCCTGTCCACGATCGGCTACGACGACGAGGGCGTCGCCACCCAGTCCTGGGACCTGGTCAAGGACGGCACCCTGGTCGGGTACCAACTCGACCGCGGCATGGCCAAGCTGAAGGGCTTCGAGCGCTCCAACGGCTGCGCCTTCGCGGACTCCCCGGCCCACGTGCCGGTGCAGCGGATGGCCAACGTCTCGCTCCAGCCCGCCGCCGACGGCCCGGACACCGAGGGCCTGTTCGCCGGGGTGGAGAACGGCCTGTACATCGTCGGCGACCGCTCCTGGTCGATCGACATGCAGCGCTACAACTTCCAGTTCACCGGCCAGCGCGCCTACGCCATCAAGAACGGCGAACTCGCCGGCCAGGTCAAGGACTTCGCCTACCAGGCGACCACCACCGACTTCTGGGGCTCGATGACGGCGGTCGGCGGCCCGCAGACCTACGTCCTCGGCGGCGCCTTCAACTGCGGCAAGGCGCAGCCCGGCCAGATCGCGGCGGTCAGCCACGGCTGCCCGTCGGCGCTGTTCCGCAACGTCAACGTGCTCAACACCCAGCAGGAGGCGGGTCACTGATGACCGCGATGCAGCCCCACGAACTGGTCGAGCTGGCACTCGGCCTCGCCCGCGCCGACGGCTGCGTGGTGATCGCCGACGAGGAGTCCACCGCCAACCTACGCTGGGCCGGCAACTCGCTGACCACCAACGGCGTCACCCGCGGCCGCCGCCTCACCGTGATCGCCACCGTGGCCGGGGCCGAGGGCACCGCCTCCGGCGTGGTCTCCCGCGAGGCCGTCACCCCGGACGAGGTGGAGGGCCTGGTCCGCGCCGCCGAGGAGGCCGCCCGCGCGGCCGGCCCGGCCGAGGACGCCCAGCCGCTGGTGGCCGACCGGCCGTCCTCCCCGGACTTCACCCGGCCGCCCGCCGAGACCTCGATCGCGGTGTTCGACGCCTTCGGCCCGGCCCTCGGCGAGGCCTTCGCCCGGGCCGCCGCACAGGGCGAACTGTTGTACGGCTTCGCCCGGCACGAGGTGGTCAGCAGCTACCTGGGCACCTCCACCGGCCTGCGACTGCGCCACGACCAGCCGACCGGCATGGTCGAGATCAACGCCAAGACCGCCGACCTGTCCGGCTCCGCGTGGGCCGGCGCCGCCACCCGGGACTTCTCCGACGTGGACGTCACCGCCCTGCACACCGAGCTGACCAAGCGCCTCGGCTGGAGCGCCCGCAAGGTGGACCTGCCGGCCGGCCGGTACGAGACGCTGCTGCCGCCCTCGGCCGTCGCCGACCTGATGCTCTGCCTCGCCTGGTCCGCCGTCGGCCGCGACGCCCACGAGGGCCGCACCGTCTTCTCCAAGCCCGGCGGCGGCACCCGGATCGGCGACAAGCTCGCCGGGCTGCCGCTCACGCTGCGCACGGACCCGGCCGAACCCGGCCTGGAGTCGGAGCCGTTCGTCCTCGCGCACTCGACCGGCGGGGACATCTCGGTCTTCGACAACGGCCTGCCGATCGACGCCACCGAGTGGATCCGCGAGGGCGTGCTGACCGACCTGGTCACCAGCCGCCACTCCGCCGGCCTCACCGGCCTGCCGCTGCGCCCGTTCGGCGACAACCTGGTGCTGGAGACGGCCGACCAGGACAGCGCGCCGACCCTGGACGAGATGATCGCCCGCACCGAGCGCGGCCTGCTGCTCACCTGCCTCTGGTACATCCGCGAGGTGGACCCGGCGACGCTGCTGCTCACCGGTCTGACCCGGGACGGCGTCTACCTGGTCGAGAACGGCGAAGTCGTCGGCGCGGTCAACAACTTCCGGTTCAACGAGTCCCCGGTGGACCTGCTGGACCGGATCACCGAGGCGGGCCGCACCGAGCGCTGCCTGCCCCGCGAGTGGAGCGACTACTTCACCCGCACCGCGATGCCACCCGTGCGTGTCGCGGACTTCAACATGAGTTCGGTCAGCCAGGCCTCATAGCCACTGACCAACGGGGGGATACGAGAGACATGATGGACGAGAAGCGGCTGGTCAAGACGAGCAAGATGCTGTCGCGCATCCTGCGGCACGAACCGGAGCGGGTGGGCGTCACGCTGGACGAGTCCGGCTGGATCCGGATCGACGTGCTCCTCACCGCCCTCGCGGCGAAGGGCAACCGGCTGACCAGGGCCGATCTGGACCACGTGGTGGCGGCCAACAACAAGCGCCGCTTCGGCTACTCCGCGGACGGTCTCTCGATCCGCGCCAACCAGGGCCACACGGTGGCGGTCGACCTCGGCCTGGCCGCCACCGTGCCGCCCCCGGTGCTCTACCACGGCACCGCCGACCGCCACCTGGCGTCGATCTTCCGGGAGGGCCTGCGCCCGATGGCCAGGCAGGACGTCCACCTGTCCGCGGACACCGAGACCGCGGTCCGGGTCGGCGCCCGGCACGGCCGCCCGGTGGTGCTCACCGTGAACGCGGCCGCGATGGCGGCGGCCGGCCACGAGTTCCGGATCAGCGACAACGGCGTCTGGCTCACCGACGCCGTCCCGCCGCAGTTCCTCTCCCGGCGGTCGTGAGGCCCCTCGCCCCGCCGTTCCGATTGCCCGTCCCGATCGGCCGTCCCGATCGGCCGGACAGTCCCTTCGCACACCCGACCGGGTGGGTCCGCCCCACCCGGTCTCGTCGTCCCCGCTGCCCAGGCGTACCGTGAGGAGGCCGCGCGGCGAGTCGCGCGGGAGCGTGGACGAGGGCGGTAGGACATGGGCAAGAGCGCCGACGGTGGACAGCAGGTCCACCGGATCACGGGAGCGCGGAGCAGCCTCACCGAGGACGTCCGCGGGCGGCAGCGCCGCTACGTGGTCTCGATGCTGCTCCGGACGGTCTGCGTGCTGCTCGCCGTGGTGCTGTGGGACGTCCAGCGGTGGCTGGCGTTCGCGGCGCTGGCCGGCGCCGTGCTGCTGCCGTACTTCGCCGTCCTGATCGCCAACGCGGGCCGGGAGCGGGCGCCGGGACTGCCGAGCACCTTCGACATCCCGCTGGACACCCCGTTGATGCTCGGCCCCGGTGGGACGGGTGGGAGGGGTGGGGCAGCTGGGGCCCCCGGTACAGGAGGGGCAAAGACCGCTGCCACCGATCCTTCACAGGGCCAGAACTGACCGTCCGTTTCGCGACGTTTCGAGAGAATCCGGCTCGAAGAAAGCTCAGAAGAAGCTCAGATTAATCATGCAAGACCTCCCCATCCGAGGCCCCTGGCGTGACATACTGCGTACGCGCTCCGCATCCCCCGTCGGAGCGACGGACCGACGCCGGGCGGCTCCCCCCGTGGCTGCCCGGCGTCGCCATGCCCGGATCCGGGCGGGCTCCCTCCGGGCCGCGCGGAGCACGTGAAACACTGGCGGTGCAGACCACCCGCCTAGCGCTGAGGACGACCCGATGGACACCCCGCAGACGCCGATCTGCTCCGCCAAGGGCTGCCGGGCGGACGCCCGTTGGGTGCTGGTGTGGAACAACCCCAAGCTGCACACCCCGGACCGCCGCAAGACCTGGCTCGCCTGCGACGAGCACCGTGAGCACCTGTCCCAGTTCCTCGGCGTGCGCGGCTTCCTCAAGGAGGTCGTCGCCTTCGCCGACTGGACCCCGGACCCGTCCGAGTCGTCCGAGACGCCCTGACCGCCCGAGACACCCTGACCGCCCGGGGCGCTCCGACCTCCCACGCCGTCCGAGGCCCGCTAGCCGCCGATCGCCGACATCGGTCGCTCGGGCTGGTGGAACTCCGGGTCGTCGATCCCGGCCCCGGCCTTCTTGCCCCACATCGCCGCCCGCCACAGCGCGCCCAGCTCGGCGTCGTCCGCGCCCGAGCGCAGGGCGGTGCGCAGGTCCGTCTCCCCGGTCGCGAACAGGCAGTTGCGCACCTGCCCGTCGGCGGTCAGCCTGGTCCGGTCGCAGGCCCGGCAGAACGGGCGGGTGACGGAGGCGATCACGCCCACCTGGGCCGGGCCGCCGTCCACCAGCCAGCGTTCGGCGGGCGCCGCGCCCCGGCGGGCGGACGGCTCCGGGGTGAGCGCGAACCGCGCGCCGAGCAGGTCGAGGATCTCCTCGGCGGTGACCATCGCGGAGCGGTCCCAGCCGTGCTGGGCGTCCAGCGGCATCTGCTCGATGAAGCGCAGCTCGTAGCCGTGCTCCAGGCACCAGGCCAGCAGGTCGGGCGCCTCGTGGTCGTTGACCCCGCGCATCAGCACCGCGTTCAGCTTGACCGGCGTCAGCCCGGCGGCCTCGGCGGCGGCCAGCCCGGCCAGCACGTCCTGGTGGCGGTGGCGGCGGGTGAGGGTGTGGAACACCTCGGGGTCGAGGGTGTCCAGCGAGACGTTGACCCGGTCGAGCCCGGCCTCGCGCAGCGCCGTCGCGGTACGGGCCAGCCCGATGCCGTTGGTGGTGAGGGACAGCTCGGGGCGCGGCTCCAGCTCCGAGCAGGCGGCGACGATGGCGACCAGGCCGGGGCGCAGCAGCGGCTCGCCGCCGGTGAAGCGGACCTCCCGGACGCCCAGGTCGCGCACCGCGAGGGTGACCAGCCGGACGATCTCCTCGTCGGTCAGCAGCTCGGGCTTGGCCAGCCAGCGCAGGCCCTCTTCCGGCATGCAGTAGGTGCAGCGGAGGTTGCACCGGTCGGTGAGGGATACCCGCAGGTCGACGGCCTGGCGTCCGAAGGTGTCGAGCAGCACGTGCGTCCCTTCCCGAGAATGCGGCCGGCCCGGCCACCGTCACGGCGGGCCGGGCCAGCATAGTCATCGCCGGTCGGTCGGTGGGCGCCCGGTCAGTGGGCGCCCAGCCCGGTCAGCGCCCGAACCTCCAGTTCAGCGTACTTCGCCGGGTCGGGTCGGTCCTTGGACAGCAGGGTGGCGATCCACCCGGCCAGGAAGCCGATCGGGATGGAGACCAGGCCCGGGTTCTCCAGCGGGAACCAGTGGAAGTCGGTGTCCGGGAACAGCGAGGTCTTCGCGCCGGAGACCACCGGGGAGAAGACCACCAGCACCACCGAGCTGATCAGGCCGGCGTAGACCGAGCTGACCGCGCCGGAGGTGGTGAAGCGCTTCCAGAACAGCGAGTAGAGCAGGGTCGGCAGGTTCGCCGAGGCGGCCACCGCGAAGGCCAGGGCGACCAGGGCGGCGGTGTTGAGCTTGCCCGCGAAGAGGCTGAGCACGATGGCCACCGCGCCGATCGCGACGGCGGCCCACTTCGCCGAGAGCACCTCCTGCTTCTCGGTGGCCTTGCCGCGCCGGATCACGTTGGCGTACAGGTCGTGCGCGAAGGAGGCGGAGGACGCCAGGGTGAGTCCGGCGACCACGGCCAGGATGGTGGCGAAGGCGACGGCGGAGATCACCGCGAGCAGGATCGCGCCGCCGGTGGTGCCGGAGCCTCCGCCGAGCACCTCGGCCAGCTGCGGGGCCGCCGTGTTGCCGGAGGCGTTGGCCGCCTTGATCGCCTTGGGGCCGACCAGCGCCGCCGCGCCGAAGCCGAGCGCCAGGGTCATCAGGTAGAAGACGCCGATGATGCCGATCGCCCAGAGCACCGACTTCCGGGCCGCCTTGGCGGTGGGCACGGTGTAGAAGCGGACCAGGATGTGCGGCAGGCCGGCGGTGCCGAGCACCAGCGCGATCCCGAGGCTGATGAAGTCGAGTTTGCTGGTGTCGCTGGCCCCGTACTTCAGTCCCGGTTCGAGGAAGGCCGCGCCCTTGCCGCTCGCGCTGGCGGCGGCGCCGAGCAGTTCCGAGGGGTTGAAGTGGTACTTGGCGAGCACCAGGACGGTCATCAGCGCGGCGCCGGCGATCAGCAGCACGGCCTTGACGATCTGCACCCAGGTGGTGCCCTTCATGCCCCCTATCACCACGTAGACGACCATCAGCGCGCCGACCGCGACGATGGTCCAGCGCTTGGCGGCGTCCCCGTTGACCCCGAGCAGCAGGGCGACCAGCGTCCCGGCGCCGACCATCTGGGCGAGCAGGTAGAAGATCGACACCACGATGGTGGAGACGCCCGCCGCGGTGCGCACCGGGCGCTGGCGCATCCGGAACGCGAGGACGTCCGCCATGGTGAAGCGGCCGGAGTTGCGCAGCGGTTCGGCGATCAGCAGCAGCGCGACCAGCCAGGCGACCAGGAAGCCGATCGAGTAGAGGAAGCCGTCGTAGCCGGAGAGCGCGATGGCGCCGGCGATGCCGAGGAAGGACGCGGCGGACATGTAGTCGCCGGAGATGGCCAGGCCGTTCTGGAATCCGGTGAAGCCGCGGCCGCCGGCGTAGAAGTCGGCCGCGTCCTTGGTCTGCCGCCCGGCCCAGACGGTGATCGCGAGGGTGGCCAGCACGAACAACCCGAAGAGGGTCATCGTGATGCCGCGGTGCTCCGTGGCGGAGCTGGCGAGCAGGGTCATTCGGCGGACTCCCGGGGAGCGTGGACGACGGCGCCGTGGGCCTCGCGGATCGCGGCGGCGGTCGGGTCGATCCGCCGGTCGGCGTAGCGGGCGTACCAGGCGGCGATGGCGAAGGTGGTGACGAACTGCAGCAGCCCCAGCACCAGGGCCACGTTGATGTGCCCGACGACCTTGGCGCCCATCAGGCCGGGCGCATAGCAGGAGAGCAGCACGTAGAGCAGGTACCAGAGCACGAAGCCGATGGTGACCGGGAAGGCGAAGCTCCGGAACGAGCGCCTCAGGGTACGGAACTCCTCGCTCTCATCGATGAGTTGGACTTCCGTAGGGGTAGTGGTGATCGGCGGCGAATCCACTCTGTCTCTCCTCACTCCTTCGGCGTAGCGGTCGCACACGGGGAACGATCGGACGTGAGGGGCGTCACAATCCGTGTGCGCGCCGCGCAATGCTAGGAGCGTCGCGCCCGCCCCGAAAGGGGTTGACCGCGATCAGCCAGCCGTTCACCCTCTCGCGCTATCCAATTGGCCGAAAACCACCACTCGCGCCACTTCACAACACCGCCGCCACATGCCGAAGGGGCGGCACCGTCCAGCAGTGCCGCCCCTTCTGACGCATCGTCAGAAAGTGATCCGGACCTTCAGCGCCGAGCGGTCGTCCATCGCCCGGTACCCGTCCGGGACACCGTCCAGGCCCACCGTCCGGTCGAACACCAGACCCGGCTCGATGGCCCCGGAGAGGACGTCCGGCAGCAGGTCGGGGATGTAGGCGCGGGCCGGGGCGACGCCGCCGTTGAGCGAAACGTTTCGGCCGAACATCTGACCGATGTCGACGCCCGCACTGCCGCCGTGCGGAACGCCGACGTAGCCCACCGCGCCGCCGTCCCGGGCGATCGAGACGGCCGTACGCATCGACTCCTCGGTCCCGACCGCCTCCAGGACCGCGTGCGCACCCTGGCCGCCGGTCAGCTCCTTCACCGCCTCGATCGCGGCCTCGCCGCGCTCGGCCACCACGTCGGTCGCGCCGAAGCGCCGGGCCAGGTCGGTGCGGGCGGTGTGCCGGCCCAGCGCGATGATGCGGTCCGCGCCCAGCCGGTGCGCCGCCAGCACGCCGCACAGGCCCACCGCGCCGTCGCCGACCACGGCGACCGTCACGCCCGGGCGCACCCGGGCCGACACGGCGGCGTGGTGCCCGGTGGCCATCACGTCGGACAGCGCCAGCAGTCCCGGCAGCAGCTTCTCGTCGCCCGCGGCCTCCTTCGGCAGCTTCACCAGCGTGCCGTCCGCGAACGGCACCCGCACCGCCTCGCCCTGGCCGCCGTCGGAGCCGACCTCGCCCCAGAACCCGCCGTGCGGGCAGGAGGTCTGCAGGCCCTCCCGGCAGAAGTCGCAGCTGCCGTCCGACCAGACGAACGGCGCCACCACCAGGTCGCCGGGCGCGAAGCCGCGCACCTCGGCGCCCGCCTCCTCGACCACGCCCAGGAACTCGTGCCCGATCCGCTGCCCGGCCACCCGCTGGGCCACCCCGCGGTACGCCCACAGGTCGCTGCCGCAGATGCAGGCGTTCACCACCCGCACCACGACGTCCGTCGGGTGCTGGATCACCGGGTCCGGGACCTCTTCGATCCGGATGTCATTGGGGCCGTGGATCACGGTGGCGCGCATGGGAGTTCGTCCTTACGGAGTCGGCCGTCGGGGGGTGTCGGCAGCCGGTTGACGGCGTCGACCGGCTAGGCGACGCCTATGCGGAATACTCTATTCCGGTCGCTCGGCCGGAACATTTCGACCGGACGCGGGCCCGACGGCGCTTATCCTGTTGGACCATGCACCCGATCCAGCCCGAGACGTACGGCGCGCCGCGGACCGTCCAGGTCCCCGCCCAGCGCACCGCCGCCCCCGCCGAGGGCTTCGCGGTGGTCGACGTCGAGACCACCGGCCTCGGCCGCTCGGACCGCGTCATCTCGGCGGGCGTCTACCAGCTGGACCCGGACGGCGAGGTCACCGACCACTGGTACACCCTGGTCAACCCCCAGCGGGACCCGGGCCCGGTCTGGATCCACGGCCTCACGTCGGAGCTGCTCTCGGGCGCCCCGACCTTCCCACAGATCGCCGACGAATTCGCCGACCGGCTGAACGGCCGGGTCCTGGTCGCCCACAACGCGCTCTTCGACTGGAACATGATCTCGCGCGAGTTCTCCCGGGCCGGCCTGCGCGCCCCGGTCGAGCAGCGGATCTGCACCATGGTGCTCTCCCGCGACCTGCGGCTGCCGCTGCCCAACGGCAAGCTGTCCTCGCTCGCCGCCCACTTCGGCGTCCGCCAGCAGCACGCCCACAACGCCCTGGACGACGCCCGGGTGCTCGCCGAGGCGTTCCGCCCCAGCCTGCACCTGGCCCGCCAGGGCGGCGTCCCGCTGCCGGTGCAGGCCTGCGTGGCCGTCACCGACCTCGGCGAGGACGAGCCCGCCACCCCCGGCTGCGCCTCCTGGACCGGCGCCGCCTACCGCCAGGCCAAGAAGCGCCCGCCCTGCCCGTACCCCAACCCGGGACGCTGGGAGGACGGCAAGCCGCTGGTGCAGGGCATGCGGGTGGCCTTCACCGGCGACACCGCCACCGACCGGGAGCTGCTGGAGGACCGCGCCGCCGAGGCCGGCCTGCACATCGCCACCTCGGTGAGCCGGCTCACCAGCCTGCTGGTCACCAACGAGCCGGGCAGCTGGAGCGGCAAGGCCCGCCGGGCCCGCGAGGTCGGCACGCCGGTGGTCGGCGAGGACGCCTTCCTCCAACTGCTCCGCGAGGTCGCCCCGCACCCCGGTGCGTGAGCCGGATGTGAAGTCGGCGTACCGTGCCCATGTGTACCGTTTTCTGCTGACCCGCCAGTGGCTGATCACCATGCTGATCGCGCTGCTGCTGATCCCCGCGACGATCGAGCTGGGCTTCTGGCAGCTGCACCGCCACGAGTCGCGGGTGGCCCGGAACGACCTGATCGGCAAGGCCCTCACCGTCGCCCCCGTGCCGTTCGACACGGTGTCGTCGGCCCCCGGCTTCGCGGTGCCCAAGGACCTCATCTGGCACCCGGTGACGGCCACCGGGCAGTACGACACGGCGCACGAGTTCGTCGTCCGCAAGCGGACCGACTCCAGCGGGGACACGATCGGCTACTTCGTCATCACCCCGCTCAAGCTCTCCGACGGCAGGGGCAGCATCCTGGTCAACCGCGGCTGGGTGGCCGGCGACGGCGGCGCCACCGCCTACCCGACCGTCCCGGCCGCCCCGACCGGCGAGGTCTCCCTCACCGGTCGGATGCGCGCCGACGAGACCACGGGCAGCAGCGGCATCAAGGACCGCGCCGGCCTGCCCGACCGGCAGTTCAACCTGATCAACACCGAGCAGCAGGCCAAGGAGACCGGCGTCACCACCGTGCTCGGCGGCTACCTGGAGCTCACCGCCACCACCCCGGCCCCCGCCGACCAGCCCGAGCTGATCCCCGAGCCCAACCACTCCGACATCGGCCCGCACATGGCGTACGCGATCCAGTGGTGGCTGTTCACCGCGATGATCCCGGTCGGGGTCGGGGTGCTGGCCCGCCGCGAGGCCAAGGACCGGGCCAAGCAGGCCGCCGAGGCCGAGGTGCCGGTCGAGGCCGTACCGGCGGCCTGAGGCCCCGGCCCGAGGCCCCTGCCCGAGGGAACGCCCCGGAGAACCGCCTACAGCACGTCCTCCAGCTCGCGCAGCAGCCGCGCCTTGGCCCGGGCGCCGACCACCGAACGCACCGGCTCGCCGCCGCGGAACACCATCAGCGTCGGCATCGACAGCACCCCGTACGCCGCCTGGGTGCGCGGATTGCGGTCCACGTCCACGCTGACCACCCGCAGCCGGTGCGCCTCCTCACGGGCGACGTCCGCCAGCACCGGCGCCATCATCCGGCACGGCGGGCACCAGTCCGCCGTGAAGTCCACCAGCACCGGCCCTTCGGCCGCCAGCACCTCCGCGGCGAACGTGTCGTCCGTCACCGCGGGCACCCCTGGGATCTGCACCATCGTCTACTCCTTCGCCCATTCGTTCGCCAGTTCACAGCGCGGCGGCTGTCCGGAGGGCTCGGCCGCCAGCCCGTCCCGGGCCCGTACCGCCCGGTCGAACTGCCCGGCCACCTGGGCCCGGACGTCCTGCAGCCGGGCGATGCACTCGTCCAGTTCGGCGAGCTTGCGCCGGTACACCTCCAGCGAGGCCGGGCAGGAGTCGCCCTCGGGGTGGCCCGCCTGGAGGCACTCCACGAACGGGCGGGTCTCCTCCAGGCCGAACCCGAAGTCCTGCAGCGTCCGGATCTGCCGCAGCAGCCGCAGGTCCTCCTCGTCGTACGCCCGGTAGCCGTTGCCCGCCCGGCGGGCCGGCAGCAGGCCGAGCTGCTCGTAGTACCGCAGCGCTCGGGTGGTCGTCCCCGCCCGCTCCGCCAGCTCCCCGATCCGCATCCCCGCACCCGCTCTCCCGGCCCGCCTCCGCACGCCGCCGGGACCGACGGTAGACCTTGACCCGGACGTCAACGCCAGCCCGTACACCGCCCGCCCTCCACCCCCCCCCGGCGCCACGTCACCCCGCCCCAGCCCCCGGCCCTCCCCCTCGCGCCCGCCACCCGGCAGGATGGGCCCCATGGATCTTGGACTGAAGGACAAGGTGTACGTGGCCACCGGCGCCACCCGGGGCCTCGGCTTCGCCGCCGCCCGGGAGCTGGCCGCCGACGGAGCACGGGTGCTGGTCAGCGGGCGCGGCAAGGAGTCCGTGGCCGCCGCCGTCGCCGAGCTGGACGCCATCGGCGGCGCCGGGACGGCCCACGGCCTGGCCGCCGACAACGCCGACCCGGCGACCGCCGAACGGCTGATCGCCGAGGCGACCGGGCACTTCGGCCGGCTCGACGGCGTGCTGATCAGCGTCGGCGGCCCCCAGGCCGGCCCGGTGGCCACCGCCCCCGAGGAGGCCTGGCGCGACGCGTTCGAGTCGGTCTTCCTCGGCGCGCTGCGGCTCGCCCGCGCCGCCGCCGCAGCCCTCGGCGAGGGCGGCGTGATCGGCTTCGTGCTCTCCGGCTCGGTGCGCCAGCCGATCCCCGGCCTGGGCATCTCCAACGGCCTGCGCCCGGGGCTGGCGATGGCCGCCAAGTCCCTCGCCGACGAGCTCGGCCCGCGCGGCATCCGGGTGGTGGGGCTGCTCCCGGCCCGGATCGACACCGACCGGGTGCGCGAGCTGGACTCCCTGGGCGGCGACCCGGACGCCGCCCGCGCCCAGGCCGCCGCGACCATCCCGCTCGGCCGCTACGGCACCCCGGAGGAGTTCGGCAAGGTCGCGGCCTTCCTGCTCTCCCCCGCCGCCTCCTACCTGACCGGTGTGATGATCCCCGTCGACGGCGGCGCCCTGCGGCCCCTCTAGGTGTACTGACCACGGGGGCGGGCGCCCGGCTCCACCCGCCCCCGGTTCACTCCACCCGCGGGGGTCTGCGCCGCCCGCGGCGCCGTCGCGACTCGGGCCGGGCGGCCTGGAGGATCCGGATCCGCAGGTCGGCGGGGAGTTCCGGGAGACCCAGGCTGGTCCGGGCGTCGGTTCGCGGGCCGGTGTCGAAGTGCTCCACCAGGGCCGCCGGATCGCCGCCGGGGGTGAGCCGGACGGCGCCCCGCAGCCGCGGGTGCCCGGGTGCGCGCACCAGGCGTACGCCCGCGCGCTCGACTTCGGGGAGCGTGGCCGTCCCGGTCTCCAGCGCCTCTTCCAGCGCCCGGGTGCGGACCCGCAGCCGGAGTCCGGTGGCGCCGGGCGTCGGCACGACGAGGCCGGCCGGGCCGCTGCGCCGCAGCTGCGCCACCAGCCACCAGGCGGTGCCCGCGACCACCACGGCCAGCCCGCCGATGACGGTGGGCCACCACCAGGCCGAATCCGCCCAGCGGGTGCGCGAGCGGGCACTGAGCACCGGCTGGTCCGGGGAGGTGAGCGGCCACCAGCCCGGCGGGTCGGCGCCGAGCCGCCGGTACAGGTCGAGCCCGCCGGCCAGCACCAGCACGCCGGCGGCCAGCAGCACCGCCCCGACCACGCCCAGCAGCACCCGGTTGACGGCCGTCCGCCTCATCCCGCCGCCCCCACCCCGGGCCCCGCCCCGGGCGCCGCCCGCACGTCCAGGCGCAGCGGCCGGGCCAGCGTCACCCGTGCCAGCTCGTCGCGCAGTTGGCGCTGGACCGACACCGGGTCCGCCGCCCCGATGAGGGTGACCCGGACGCGCCGGCGGCTGATCCGGATCCGCAGCTGGTCGATGCCCTGGAGTCCGGCGGCGCGGTCGGCGAGCAGGTGCCCGATGCCGGCCCGGTCGATGACGGCGCCGGTGTCGCCGTGCCGGCGCAGCGGGAGCCAGCGGCCGAGACCGGGGGCGAGGGCCAGCCAGAGCAGCACCCCGCCGAGGAGGACGGCGGCGCCGGCACCCACCAGCGCCCACAGGTAGTCGAGGTGACGGGTGGCCAGTTCGTCGGCGATCCGGGCGCGCCACCGGCGGGTCGGGTACCCGGCGCGGACGGCGATCACGTCGTACAGCAGCGCGCCCGCGAGCACCAGCAGCACGGTGGCGACGAGCGCCGCGACGACGGCTCGCGGCGCCCGCGGCCGCCGTACCTTCTCCGGCGGGGGCCCGTCCCCGGCCGCCGTCGCCTCCTCGCCGGGCACCGGTTCGCCCCCCGCACTCATGACACTCCCCCGGTCACCAGCCGCTCCACGACGACGACCACCTCGGACACCCTGGTCCCGGTGAACCCGGCGACCTGCGCGGCGACGCGTTCGCGGACGGCCCGGGCGAGCGCCGCGAGGTCGGCGGGGAAGGGCAGTGCGACGGCGACCCGGACGGTCACGGTGCTGCCGGGCGTGGCCACCGAGACGGCGGGCGGTGCGCCCTTGGCGGTGCGGCCGGTCCACGCGTCGGCGAGGGCCTCGCGGGCGGCCCGGGCCGCGATGCGGGCGTAGACGCGGTCGGCGATCCGGAGTCGGCCCCGGGCGGCGGGTTCGCGGCGGGCACTGGTGGTGGGAGCCGCCATCAACGGCGCCGGTCGCGGCCGCGGAGCAGGTCGCCGAGGTCGCCCAGCTCGATGTCGCCCTCCAGCAGGCGGCCGGCCACGAAGCCGACCAGCCCGAGCGCGGCGACCAGCAGGAACGCCGCGAAGCCGCCGAAGTACCCGGCGAAGCCGAGGGCCATGCCCACCACCAGGCCGACGATGGCCAGGTTCATCCGCTACTCCTCGTCCTCGCTGCCGCCCGCCGCCGGGCGCTTCGTGGGCTCGCTACTTGAGCTTGGGCCGCTGCCCCGCGACGACCGTCTCCTCTTCCTCCTCCTCGACGTCGGGCTCGTCGGGGAGGTGGACGTCGTTGACCGCGATGTTGACCTCGACGACTTCCAGGCCGGTCATCCGCTCGACCGCGTCGATGATGTTCTCCCGTACCTGGCGGGCGAGTTCGGGGATGACCACGCCGTACTCGACGACCAGGGCGATGTCGATGGCGGTCTGCTTCTCGCCGACCTCGGCCTTGATGCCGCGCCCGACGCCGGACTTGCCGCCCGGCACCCGGTCGCGCATCGCGCCGAAGGTGCGGGCGAGGCCGGAGCCGAGGGCGTGGATGCCGTTGACCTCGCGGGCGGCCATCCCGGCGATCTTCTCGACCACGCCGACGGCCAGCGCCGTGCGGCCGCGCTCGCCGGTCGGCTTGCCGGCGTCGGTCGCGGCGGAGGCGGCGGACGGCGAGGACGGCGCGTGGACGGCGGAGCCGGCGGCCGCGACGTGGCCGGGGTTCTTGTGCATGGTGGCGGGGGTCGGAGTGTCAGGCATGGGGGCGCATCTCCCGTCGTACGGCTCCAGCTATATCGCAAATCCCCATAACTCTGGCATTTCGCCACGTTCCGCGCCCGCCGGGGAGGGCCGCCGGGACACCACCGGGACGCTTCCGGGAACGTCGAGGGCCCGGCCCGGGGAGCACACCCCGGGCCGGGCCCGTTCACACGACGCAGCCGGACAGGTCCTAGTCGCCGATCCCGGCGAGGTCCCGCAGGCGGCGGGCCTGCGCCGCCCGTTCGGCCGAGCGCTGCTCGTCGAAGGAGCGGCCGGCGGCGCCCTGGAGCAGGGCCTTGGTCTCGATGACGGCGTTGCGCGGCGCGGCCAGCAGGGCGGCGGCGAGGTCGCGGGCGGCGGCGTCCAGTTCCGCACCGGGAACGGCCAGGTTGGCCAGCCCGATGGCGGCGGCCTCCTCGGCGCCGACCCAGCGGCCGGTGGCGCAGATCTCCAGCGCCCGGGCGTAGCCGACGAGTTCGGTGAGCGGCTTGGTGCCGGCCAGGTCGGGGACGAGGCCGAGCGAGGTCTCCTTCATGGCGAACTGGACGTCGTCGGCGACGACGCGCAGATCGCAGCCGAGGGCGAGCTGGAAGCCGGCGCCGACGGCATGGCCCTGGACGGCGGCGATGGAGACCAGGTCGGGGCGGCGCCACCAGGTGAAGGCCTGCTGGTAGGAGGCGATGGTGTCGTCGAGCTCCTGGTCGGGGGCGCCGGCGAGCTGGAGGAAGGTGGGCTCGCCGGGGATGCCCTCGGGGGTGAACATGGCCCGGTCCAGGCCCGCCGAGAAGGAGACGCCCTCCGCGCGCAGCAGGACCACCCGGACGCCGCCGGGCAGGTCGCGGCCGGCGGCGGCGAGGGCGCGCCACAGGGCGGGCGACTGGGCGTTGCGCCGCTTGGGCTGACACAGGGTGACGACGGCGAGCTCACCGTCGATCTCCAGGCGGACGTCGTCCTGCTCCCAGCTCGGGGCCTGCGGGTCGGTGGCGGGGGCGGTCATGCGGGGACCTCCGGTGGCGAGGGGCTTGGCTACCGGAGAGTAACAAACCTGGGCGCGCGGCGGCAGGGCGCCGGCCCGGAAAGATCGACGGAAGGGGGGCGCCCGGGGGCGGACGACACCCCGGACATGACGATCGGCGGCCGGTCCACTCGACCCGAGGGCGGACGATCGGTTCTCGTCTCCCCGGTCGGCGCCCTGCCGCCGCGCCATTCAGCCATGAGCCGACGGACCGTCAGGAACCGGCCCCGGCGGTCGCCTTGTTCTTGCCACGCGTGGCACCACCGCGGCCCCGGAGAATGACTCCGGACTCGCTCAGCATCCGGTGCACAAAGCCGTACGAACGACCGGTCTCCTCCGCGAGAGCGCGAATGCTCGCCCCGGAGTCGTACTTCTTCTTGAGATCGGCCGCGAGCTTCTCACGCGCGGCACCGGTTACCCGGCTGCCCTTTTTCAGAGTCTCGGCCACCCGTGCCTCCTCGTAGCGTTGCTCGGTCAGATTCCCATGATCACCCATCCACCGCGTCCTGGCCACCCATTCGGCAAGGTCGATGTCGGGAATGCGTGGTCCTGCGGTGGTGATCCGAGCGCATCAGGGCGCTCACGTAGAGTGCGCGCCCCCAGGCGGATTCCGCCGTCCGCCGAGAAAGGGCTGATCAGCAGTGTCGGCGCGGCGCCCGGGGCGGTGGCGGGGGGGCCGGGCTGCGCGAACCCTCATGCAGCCGGCAGGCAAGCCCCCCCCGCCCGGAGTGTG
>NZ_JBHWIR010000025.1:23335-38360 GCF_042731835.1 Kitasatospora sp. NPDC059817
GAGCCCTACGGGGCCTACACTATGTGGGCGCCCCCCCGGGGGTTTTCCGCGCTCCCCAGAAATTGGGTTTATCAGCGGTGCGGCCCGCACCACTATGGTGGGGCGGGCCGACAGGAAGTCCTTAAACGGAATCCAGGCTTTCTTCATTCCCGGACACGCCGTAAGTACTAGTTTTTCTGGTCCTAAAAGCGGAGATCGCGTCTACACCCGGTCAGGCCAGCGAGACCAGATCGGCGTACGCCGGGCTCCAGAGGTCCTCGACCCCGTCCGGCAGCAGGATGATCCGCTCCGGCTGGAGCGCCTCGACGGCGCCCTCGTCGTGGGTGACCAGCACGACCGCGCCGCTGAACTCGCGCAGCGCGCCGAGGATCTCCTCGCGGCTGGCCGGGTCGAGGTTGTTGGTGGGCTCGTCGAGCAGCAGCACGTTGGCGCTGGAGACCACCAGCGAGGCCAGCGCGAGCCGGGTCTTCTCACCGCCGGAGAGCACCCCGGCCGGCTTGTCGACGTCGTCGCCGGAGAACAGGAAGGAACCGAGGATCTTGCGGATCTGCACCAGGTCGGTGTCCGGCGCGGAGGAACGCATGTTCTCCAGCACCGTGCGGTCCGGGTCCAGGGTCTCGTGCTCCTGGGCGTAGTAGCCGATCTTCAGGCCGTGGCCCGGGATCACCTCGCCGGTGTCCGGCTGCTCCACCCCGGCGAGCATCCGCAGCAGGGTGGTCTTGCCCGCGCCGTTGAAGCCGAGGATGACGACCCGCGAACCGCGGTCGATGGCCAGGCCGACGTCGGTGAAGATCTCCAGCGAACCGTAGGACTTGGAGAGCCCGCTGGCCGTCAGCGGGGTCTTGCCGCAGGGCGCCGGGTCCGGGAAGCGCAGCTTGGCGACCTTGTCGTTCTGGCGCACCTGCTCCAGGCCGGAGAGCAGCTTCTCGGCGCGGCGGGCCATGTTCTGCGCGGCGACCGTCTTGGTCGCCTTGGCCCGCATCTTGTCGGCCTGGGAGTTGAGGGTCGCGGCCTTCTTCTCGGCGTTGGCCCGCTCGCGCTTGCGGCGCTTCTCGTCGTCCTCGCGCTGCTGCTGGTACTGCTTCCAGCCCATGTTGTAGACGTCGATGGCGGAGCGGTTGGCGTCCAGGTAGAAGACCTTGTTGACGACCGTCTCGACCAGGTCGACGTCGTGCGAGATGACGATGAAGCCACCCTTGTAGGTCTTCAGGAAGTCCCGCAGCCAGACGATCGAGTCGGCGTCGAGGTGGTTGGTGGGCTCGTCGAGCAGCAGCACGTCGGAGTCCGAGAACAGGATCCGGGCCAGCTCGACGCGACGGCGCTGACCACCGGAGAGGGTGTGCAGCTCCTGGTTCAGGATGCGGTCCGGCAGGCCCAGGGCGGCCGCGATGGTGGCGGCCTCGGCCTCGGCGGCGTACCCGCCCTTGGTGAGGAACTCGGTCTCCAGGCGCGCGTACTTCTTCATCGCGTTGTCCCGGGTGGCGCCCTGGCCGTTGGCCATCCGGTCCTCGTTCTCGCGCATCTTCCTGAGCACGGTGTCGAGGCCGCGGGCGGAGAGGATGCGGTCCTTGGCGAGGACGTCCAGGTCGCCGGTGCGCGGGTCCTGCGGGAGGTAGCCGACCTCGCCGGAGCGGGTCACCGTGCCCGAGGCCGGCATGCCCTCGCCGGCCAGCACCTTGGTCAGCGTGGTCTTGCCGGCGCCGTTGCGCCCGACCAGGCCGATCCGGTCGCCGGCGGCGACCTTGAAGTTCGCGGACTCGATCAGGATCCGGGCACCGGCGCGCAGCTCAAGGGCGTTGGCGGAAATCATGGCGGAAACTACTCCTGGGACGTGGGCGGGCGGCCGGACGGGGCCCGGGGCCGGGCATCGGGAAGGGGCGTCGTCGGTGGTCGGCACAGCGCACGGGGCGGTGCCGCGCGCCCGCTATTGCCCGGAGAAGTCAGCCATGACGGCAAGTCTACCGGGCCGCGCGAGAACCCCCGGGGCTACCGCCCGGGGGTACCGGCGGTCCGGCGTTACTGCTGGGACTGCTGAGGCTGCTGTGCCTCGGGCTGCGCGGGCGGCTGGTCGCCCGCCGGGGCGTCCTGACCCGCCGGGGCGTCCTGGGCCGGGCTCGCCGCCGGGTCGGTGCAGCCGCCCTGCGGACGGACCGCCGCGAACGGCGCGGACGGGCTGCCGCAGGCCGCCTCGGGGGCGGCCGCCTTGGTGTCGAACACCCGGGCCGGAACGATCGGGCCGTCGGTGATCAACACCCGGCTGCCGTCCAGCGCCTTGATCGAGGCGCTCGGGCCGGTGTTCAGCTGCCAGCCGGTGCTGTCCAGCCGGTACCCGTTGATGCCGCCGGAGACGGCCTGCCCGGCACTGTTGGTGCAGCCGCGCGGGACGAGCACGGCGTACTCGGTGCCGACCGTGCGCAGCGGGTCGTAGACGCAGCCGCCGGGCGGCTTGGAGTTGTAGCGCAGGTCGCCGTCGGCGTCGCGCAGGCCCATGGTCAGGTTCGGGGTCACCACGGCCACCCAGGCGGAGGCTCCCTGCGGGACGGTGTGCAGGGCCGCCGCGGCCCGCTCCTGGGCCAGCTCCTTGCGCTGCGCGTCGGTGCGCTTGTCGGCGCCGGGCTCGCCGTCGCCGCGCAGCCAGTCCGCCAGGCCGGGCACCGCCCGGTGCCAGCGCACCTCGTGGTCGCCCGGGCGCACCGAGGTGACCAGGCCGTCATCCCAGACCACGATGGCGTTGTCCCCCGCCATCGACAGGTACAGCGCGGTGGCGCCCTCGCGGCGGTAGGACCAGGCCTGCTCGCCGCTCTGCCGGTGGAAGGCCTCCAGTCCGGGGCCGACCTTCAGGTCCAGGTCGGCCGTGCTCAGCGACTGTGTGCTGACCGGCGTGGCCTCCGCCTCGCCCGGCCCCGCCACCCGGTCGCCGAACGGCACCGGCTTGTTGGCGTGCGCCGCCGCACCGGCCGCAAGGACCAGCATCACCGCCAGGGCAGGCAGGATCGAGCGGGGGGTCAGTACACGCAGCGGCTTCCAGGACACGGCCGGAGCGTACCTTTCACCGGGCACGCGAGTCAGCCTGGAATTGCCCCCGCCCCACCCCTCGGACCGCGCGTCCGGCCGCGCGCGCCCTCCCCGCGCACCCGCCCGCCCACCTGCACCGTCGGTGCCGAGGCCGGGCCGCCGCCCGCTCCGGGGCCGGGCGCCGGGGCCCGGCCGGACCGTTACAGAGCTGATACACGCGGCAAGACCCGGCCGGGCGTTGCGGCAGACGGCGTTCGAATACCGCCCACTTTAGGGTGACATTCGGCTTTTCCGACGCCCGCCGGGCCTACTGTCGGCGAGCGGAGCGCCACGGTCCGTCCAGCGCGCCCCCGCCCCTCGACGCCCGGAGGAGAGACCATGCGAATCGGCCGCCTGACGCTGGCCGCCGCCGCCCTGCTGCTGATGGCCACGGCCAGCGTCCCGGCCGGGTCGCCGCTCAGCCAGACCGAACGGCACTCCCTCTCCTCGGACGCCTTCGAGCCGCGCGGCGCCGCCCCCCGCCCGCCCGTCCAGCGGCCCAAGCACGAGCCGCCGTTCGGCGCCTTCGTCGGCTCCTGGGACGACTACATCCCGCAGATCGGCCGGTACGCGCGGTGGCTGGGCGACGCCAACCTGCAAGTCGGCCACACCTACCTGGCGGGCAACGGCTGGGCCGACGTCGAGGGCGAGCTGATGGTGCTCGGCATGTGGTCGCAGTGGCGGCTGGCCGACCCGTCCCGGACGCTCGTCCTCGGCGTGCCGATGCTGGTGCCCAACGAGGCGAACGTGCCGGACGGCGAGGTCGCCAAGCTGCTCGCCCAGGGCGCGCGCGGGGACTTCGACCGGCACTTCCTGCGGCTCGCCCACCGGCTGGTCGCCCTCGGCGGCGCGGACACCGTACTCACCCTCGGCTGGGAGATGAACGGCGTCACCTACACGCACCGCTGCAAGCCCGACCCGTCCGCGTGGAAGGCGTACTGGCGACGGATCGTCGGTGTGATGCGCTCGGTGCCGGGGCAGCGGTTCCGCTTCGACTTCACCCCGAACCGGGGCCTGGACGCCATCCCGTGGACCAAGTGCTACCCCGGCGACGACGTGGTCGACATCATCGGCATGGACAACTACGACCAGCCCGCCGGGGGCACCTTCGACGACTACGTGCGCGAGCCGTACGGGCTGCAGGACCAGGTGGAGTTCGCCGCCAAGCGCGGCAAGCCGGTCTCCTACCCGGAGTGGGGGCTGTTCCGCAACGGCGACAACCCGGAGTTCGTGCAGCGGATGGTCGAGTGGATGCGCACCCACGACACCGCCTACCAGACCGTCACCGACTACTGCCCGCACGGCTTCTTCGAGTGCGACCGCAACCCGCGCTCCGCCGCCCGGTTCAAGCAGCTGATGTCCGGGTCGAAGGGGGCGCCGGCGGTGGTGCCGCCGGCGCCCCAGGCCCCCGTCCAGCCGATCGTCCCGCCGGTGGCGCCGCGCCCGCCCGCGCCGCCGACCGGGCCCGGGGCCCCGAACGTGGTGCCCGGCCCGTCCGCGAGCCCGTCGCCGGGCCACTCGGCCACCGCGTCGGCGAGCCCCTCCCCAAGCCCCTCCCCGAGCCCCTTCGCGAGCCCGTCGGCGGCCCGGACACCCGCCCGGCGCTGAGCCCGGGCGGGGGCGGGCGCGGTCAGCCGCGGCGGCGGGCCAGCAGGGCCTCCTTGAGCCGCGGGAAGCGGGTCCGCAGCACGTGCGCCGCCTGCTGGCGGACGCGCACCGCGCCGGACCGGGCGATGGCCGCCGGCGCCGGACCGGGCGGACCGAACAGCAGGCGCTGGTTGGACAGCTGGTCCGGCCGCCAGCGCTGCTTGTACGGCTCCTGGCCGCGCAGCAGGCCGAGCAGCGGGACGCCCGCGCCGACCGTCTCGTCCAGGGCGGCGCTGAACAGCAGCCCCGCGATGTCCAGCCGCTCGCGCAGTACCGGGTGCGCGCCGTACATGTACAGGCCTCCGAAGGAGGGGCAGAGCAGCAGCAGGTTCACCGCGACCAGTTCGCCGTTCAGCCGGAACTGGTGGACGGTCGCCCTGCCGGTGGCGACCAGGCCGACGGTGGACTCGGTCAGGTGGCGGGCGAAGCGCTCGGTGCGGTGCTCCGGGGTGACGCCGCGCTGCTGCCACTGCAGGAAATGCAGCCGCAGCAGGCCCTCCAGCGCCGCCGGCACCTCGGCCGCCGGCGTCGAGCTGACCTGCACCCCGGCCTCGGCGATCTTGCGCAGCTTCACCCGGCTGCGTTGCGCGGTCTTGCCGGGCACCCGCTTGAGCAGCCGGTCCATCGGGACGGCCGGCAGGTACTGGCAGAGCGAGTCCTGGTAGCGGCGGCGCCGGCCGTGCCAGTGCTCGTACACCCGCTGCACCGCCGCCTCGGGGTGCACCTCGCGCAGCTCCAGGGAGTGCCACGGGCGGGTGAGCGGGAGGGCGGCGGCGAACTCGGCGGCGGCCCGGTCGGCGCAGTCGTCGTCGAGCAGCACGTCCGAGTAGTCGACCAGCCCGGCGCCCAGGGCGGTCAGCCCGCCGAGCGGGCCGCCGCGGCGTCTGAAGGCACCCGCGCCGACCAGCAGGCCGTCCCGGCGGACGAGCACCACCAGCAGGTCGCCCGGACTGCCGTAGTGGCGCCACCAGGAGCGCTGCCAGTCGGCGGCCTGGAAGAAGGTGGCGGTCCGGCAGCGGGCGGCCAGGCCGTCCCACTCCTCGGCGAGGGTGTCCAGGGCGTCGTCCTCGCGGCGCAGCTCGGTGGTCCAGCCCGGCGCCGCCGGCTGGGCCGGGAGGCCGGTGTGCCGGGTCTCAGTGCTCATCGCCCGCTCCCGGCCGTGGCCTTCTCCTTGGCCGGGGGCTCCTCGGCGCTCTTCTTCGCGGCGGCGGCCTTCCCGGGCTGCCCTTCCGCCTCCTCGCCCTCCTCGGCCTCCTCGGCCTTCTCGGCCTTCTCCATCTTCTCCGTCTCCTCCGCCTGGCCGGTCCTGCCGGCCTCGTCGGCCTGCCCGGCCCGGTCGGCGGCGGGCGGCTCCTCGCCGCGCGGGCGGGGGGTGGCCGGCGTCGTCGGCTCCACCGGGGCCTCGACGGCCTCGGCGGCCTCCGGCGGGGCGGCCTCGCCCCGGCGGCGGGTCATCATCACCAGGGCCCCCACCAGCAGCCCGGCCGCGCCGCCGACCGCGACGTCCAGCGCGGCGGACGGGGTGGTCGGCTTGTCCGGCTCGGCGGCCGGCGCCAGCGTCACCAGCCGGACGCTGGTGTCCTTGCTGCTCGTGTTGGCGAAGGAGACCAGCGAGCGGGCCACCGCGTCGGCGGTCTGGGCCGCCTCCTGGGGGCGCGTCCCGGTGCCGGTGATCTCGATCATCGGGGCGTCCGGGGAGGTGGTCCCGTGCACCAGGGACTCCAGCTGGGCACGGGTGTGGCCGGTCTCGACGGCCGCCACCGCGAGCACCTGCGGCTGGCCCGCCAACCGCCCGTACGCCTGCGCGAAGTTGGTCGCGGTGGCGGCCTCCCCCGGATTCTGCGGCACCACGAGGACGTAGGCGCTGGCGGCGTACGAGGGGTGCGAGACGACGGCGTACCCGGCGCCGGCCGCGGCGCCCAGCGGCACCGCGAGCGCCACCGGCCACCAGCGGCGGACCAGGTGGCGGGCCCTTCGGCGCGGTGTGGTCATGGGTGTGACTCCTTGGGTATGTGACGGCGGTTCCGGTGGCGGCGGGCGGTCAAGCGCGGGCCAGCCGGTCGTAGAGGGCGCCCAGGTCGGCGGCGACCCGGGCGATGTCGTAGTGGCCGACCGCTGGGGGGTGCGGCAGCGGGTCGGCGTTGTGGTCGTTCAGGTGCCGCAGGTCGCGCAGCGCGGCGGCGTACGCGGCGCCCTCGGAGGGGATCCGGCGGGCCTGCGGGGCGGCGCTGGGCGGCAGTTCGTCGAGCGCCGGGCAGGCGCTGTGCCGCACCGGCAGGCCGGCCGCGAGGCCCTCCAGGATGCCGAGGCCGAAGGTCTCCGCGGTGGAGGGGGCGGCCAGCACGTCCAGGGCGGTCAGCAGGTCGGGCACGTCGTCGCGCTCGCCGGTGAGCACCAGCCG
This sequence comes from Kitasatospora sp. NPDC059817, assembly GCF_042731835.1. Taxonomy (NCBI): domain Bacteria; kingdom Bacillati; phylum Actinomycetota; class Actinomycetes; order Kitasatosporales; family Streptomycetaceae; genus Kitasatospora; species Kitasatospora sp. NPDC059817. The sequence goes on from NZ_JBHWIR010000025.1 coordinate 30,438, forward strand.
TTCCCGGACGCCGAGTTCGGCGGCCCGGTGCTCCAGCGCGGCGCGCTCCGGGCCCGCGCCGACCAGCACCAGCCGGGCGGCCGGGTCGAGTGCGGCGAGGGCCTCCAGCAGCACCTCGAAGCGCTTGCCGGGGACCAGCCGGCCGACTCCGCCGACCACCCAGCTCCCCTCCGGCAGGCCGAGTTCGGCCCGCAGCCGGCGGCGGGTGGCGGCCCGGTCGGCGGCCGGGCGGCGGTAGCGGGCGGTGTCGATGCCGTTGGGGATCAGCTCGACCCGGGCCGGTGGGACGCCCCAGGAGTGCAGCGTCTGGGCGACCTGCCGGGAGACCGCGACGGTGGTGCTGCCGAGCCGTTCGGCCGCCAGGTAGAGGCCCTTGACGCCGCGGGTGACCGGGCGGCCCTCGATCACCCCGGCGTGCAGCGAGTGCTCGGTGGAGACCACCGCGCGGACCCCGGCGAGCCGGGCCGCCAGCCGGCCGTACAGCTGCGCCCGGTACAGGTGGGTGTGCACCAGGTCGTAGCGGCCGGAGCGGACCAGCCGGACCAGCCGGGGCAGCGCGCCCAGGTCGCGGTTGCCGCGCATGCCGAGGTGGTGGACGGTCACCCCGTCGCCGCGCAGCGCGGCGGCGACCGTGCCGGGGTTGGTCAGTGCGACCACCTCGCACTGCTGGTGTTCGGGCAAGTGCCGCAGCAGCAACTGGAGTTGGCGCTCGGCGCCGCCCGAGGCGAGGCCGGTGACGATGTGCAGAACCCTCACGGCCGGGCCCCCCGCCGGGCGACCAGGGGGCTTCGGCGCAGCTCGGTGACGGTGTCGCGCAGCCGCTGCCGGCCGCGTTTGGCGCGCAGCCGCCAGGCACCGTCGCGGTCGCCGACGTAGCAGCGGGGCAGCGCGAAGCGGCCGGTGAGCGGGGAGTGCGCGATGGCGCAGGCATAGTCGTAGCCGGCGTCGCGGACGGCCTGGGTGGCGGGCAGGTCGACGGCGCCGTACGGGTAGCAGAAGCCGGTGACCGGGCCGCCGACCACGTCCTCCAGGAGGCGCCGGCTCTCCCGGGTCTGCACCGCCAGGACGTCGGCCGGCAGGCCGGGCAGCGCCTGGTGGCCGAGGCCGTGCGAGCCGATCTCCCAACCGGCGGCGGCGAGTTCGGTGACCTCCTGGACGGTGAGCAGCTGCTTGCGCGGCCCCTCGGCGTCCCAGCCGTTGTCCCGGCCGAGCAGGTCGGCGACCACGTACGCGGTGGCGGTGAAGCCGTACGCCTGGAGGATCGGCACGGCGTAGCGCGCGAAGTCCGCGTAGCCGTCGTCGAAGCTCAGCCCGACCAGTTTGTCGTCCCGGCCGGCGGCCCGGGCCCGCATCAGCTCGCGCACGGAGACGCCGCGCCGCCCGCGCCGGTGCAGCCAGGCGACCTGCTCGGCGAACCGCTCGGGGCTGACGGTCAGCTGGTACGGGTCCTCCTTCTCGACCGCCACCGAGTGGTACATCAGGATCCACGGCGAGGAGGAACCGGGGCCGGACGGTTCGCCGAGCGGGCGGCGGCTCCTGGACAGCCGCGCCTTCGGTCCGGCGGAGTCGGTGTACGGGAGGTCGCCGCGTGGTGCGGCTGCGGCCGGTACGGCCTGGCGGCGGACGCCCGCCTGGGTCGAACGGACGGTTCCCCGTTCATTGTCCATGGGGAAGCTTCCCTTCATCGGCGACGGTTGGCGGGTTCAGGGCCCGGGCCACGGCGAGGACCGGACCGCGCACCTCACGCGCGCCGAGGCCGGTGCCGAGGACGGCGAAGGCCAACGCCACGGTGAGGCCCCCGAGGAGGGTCGAGAGCAGGGGGCCGGTGGCCAGCCCGGCGACGGCGGCGCCGAGGGCGGTGGCGCCACCGGCGGCGGCCAGCAGCCGGGCGTGGCCGCCGAGCACCCGGCGCAGCCGCAGCGGGATGCCGCGCAGCACCAGGCCGTGCAGCAGCAGCGCGGCGGCGGCGGTGATGCCGGCCGCGTTCCCGGCGGCGAGCCCGAGGGCGCCGAAGCGGGGGGTGGCGAGCAGGCTGACCACGACGGTGACGCCGAGGCCGAGCAGCATCGCGGCGACCGGGAACCAGTCCAGCAGCCGGCGGCCGCCGTCCTCGGTGCCCGGATCGTCGGCCCGGCGGACCACCGGGCGCAGCGAGAAGTACGGGCGGATCATCACGCCGATCAGCGCCTGGGCGGGCAGGCCGAAGCTGTAGACCCGGATGACGGCGGCGGTGGCCGCGGTGTCCCGCGGGCCGAAGGCGCCGCGCTGGAAGAGCAGCGAGACCACCGAGGGGGCGCAGGCCATCAGGAAGGCGGTGCCGACCAGGACGACCGCCGCAGCCTGGCCGAGGTCCTTCTCGACCCGGTCCCGGGCGGCGGTGAGGTCCCCGGCCGCCAGCGCCCGGGCGACCAGCGGGAAGGTGACGGTGCAGATCAGGATGCCTGCCGTCATGGCCAGTTGGGAGACCTTGGCGGCGTAGTTGAGGTGCGAGATGGTGCCGGGCGGCAGCGCCGAGCCGAGGTAGCGCTCGACGAAGACCTGCGACTGCCGGGTCAGGGTGAACGCGGCCACCGGCAGCAGGGCGAACGGCATCAGCACCAGCGCCTTGCGGGAGCGGCCCGCGCCCGGGTGCGATCCCGGGCCCGCACCCTGGCGCAGCCGGCGCAGGAACGGGGCGACCAGCAGGCCGGCCATCAGCAGGCTGCCGAGCGCGACGCCGAGGGCGGCGGAGCGCACGCCCAGGAAGGACTGGCAGCCGAGCAGCACGGCGAGGATGCCGACGTTGTAGGCGACGTAGATGCCGGCCGGCGCGGTGAAGCAGTGGTGGGCGCGCAGCGCGGCGGCGAGGTAGCCGGCCACGCCGAACGGCAGCACGGTGATCGCGGTGATCCGGGTGCAGGTGACGGCGAGGCCGGGGTTGGCCAGGCCGGGGGCGAGCAGCTCGACCAGCTGCGGGGCGCCGAGGGCGGTGGCCAGCGCGAGCCCGCTGAGCGCGAGCAGCAGCCAGGGCAGGGTGGCGCGGACCAGTTGGCGGACCGGGTCGGGGGCGTCCGGGTCCTCCTCGCGCAGCACCAGGGCGAGCGCGAAGGCGGGCACCATGAGGAAGGACATGGCGTCCTCGATCAGCAGCGGCGCGGCCGTCTCCGGGACGGTCCAGGCGACCAGGAAGGCGTCGGTGCCCTGGTTGGCGCCGAAGTAGCGGGCCAGCAGGAGGTCGCGCAGCAGGCCGAGGCCGGAGCCGGCGGCGCTGAGGACGGCGGTGATGCCGAAGGCCTTGGCGAGGAAGCCGCGCCGGGGGGCCGGATCGGGCCCGGGCGGCCGGCCGCCGGCGCGGACGCCGCGCGGGGCGGGCACGGCGGAGGCGAGGGCCGGCTGGTCGGTGGTCATCGCGGGTCGGCCTCCGCGACGCAGGCCCGGGCCGCGAGGCCGAGGACGACGGAGGTCAGCACGGTGGTGGTGCCACCGATGTCCGCGTACAGGTAGTCGACCAGCACCCAGGTGAGCAGGGCCAGGGCGGCGAGGGCCGGGCCGCGGGAGTGGCGCAGGCAGCCGAGCAGCAGGCCGAGGAAGAGCGCGGCGTAGGCGACGATGCCGATCAGACCCTGCTCGCTGAGCACCAGGAAGTACATGTTGTGCGGGGAGAGCAGCGGTTCGCGCTGGAAGCCGATGGTGGAGTCGGCGGCGTCGCTGCCGGAGGAGAGCCGCAGCGGAGCGTGGCTGTCGCGCAGTTGCTGGAAGGCCTTGGGGCCGGCGCCGTGGACGGGGTGGTCCTGCCAGATCCGCCCGGCGGTGGACCACAGGTCGTAGCGGTCGGAGACGGACTGGTCGGGGGCCGCGGAGACGGAGCCGATCGAGCCGAGCCGCGCGGTGACGCCGGAGGCGCCGAGGCCGAGGCCGCCGACCAGGACGACCGCGCCGGCCAGGCCGAGGACGGCGCCGCGGACGGCGAGCCGGGCGTCGGCGCGCAGCAGCAGCACGGTGGCCGCGGCGGCGGTGGCGATCCAGCTGCCGCGGCTGAACGAGACGGCGAGCGGGAAGGCCAGGAAGGCGGCGGCCGCGAACATGGCGCGGCGCAGCCGGACGTCGCCGCCGGGGCGGCGCTCGGCGAGCGCCAGGGCCAGGGCGGCGAGCAGCCCGTAGCTGACGACCGTGGACATCGCCATGATGTCGAGGGCGCCGAAGGTGCCGACGGCCCGGATCGGCTGGCCGGTGTAGGAGGCGCCGGTCCGGGTGAGGTACTGGTGCGCGCCGACCACGCCCTGGATCAGCGCGGCGAGCACGAAGGAGCCGAGGACCAGCCGCTGGTCGACGCGGTCGCGCAGCGAGCAGAGCACCCCGGCCGGCACCAGGACGAACACCTGGGTGAGCCGGACGAAGCCGGTGAGGCTGGTGGCCGGGTCGATCGAGCCGACGGTGGCGACGGCGGCGGCGACCACGATGCCGCCGAACAGCACGCAGGTGGCGCGGCTGACGGCGGGCAGCCGCCCGCGCAGCAGGTTGAGCGCGGTGAGCGCGACCAGGGCCAGCGAGGCCACGTCGGCGGCGGTGACGTGGACGGCGGCGGCGACGTCCTTCTCGCCGGTGGGCACGCAGACCAGCAGGACGGTCGCCGCGGCGAGCAGGCTGGGCCGGTCCGCGAGCGCGGGCAGCGCCTTGCGTAACGCGAGCCGGGGGACGGCGGGAAGGGTCAGGGCCACGCGGTTCAGCTCCCGTCCGGGTGGAGCATCAGGACCGCGGTGCGGCACAGGATCTTGACGTCCTGCCAGAGGCTCCAGCTCTCGATGTAGCGGTTGTCGAACCGGGCCCGGTCCTCGATCGAGGTGTCCCCGCGCAGGCCGTTGACCTGGGCGAGGCCGGTCAGGCCGACCGGGACGCGGTGGCGGTCGGCGTACTCGGGGTAGGCCTGGCCGAACCGCATGACGAAGTAGGGGCGTTCCGGGCGCGGGCCGACCAGGCTCATGTCGCCGCACAGCACGTTCCACAGCTGCGGCAGCTCGTCCAGCGAGCTGCGGCGCAGCAGCCGGCCGACGGCGCCCATCCGGTGGTCCTGGGAGATGTTCCAGCGGGTCGCCGACTCGTGTTCGTTGCTCGGGCGCAGGGTGCGGAACTTGAGGACGGTGAAGACCTTGCCGTCGAGCCCGGTGCGCTGCTGGCGGAAGAGCACGCCGGGGCCGGTGTCGAAGCGGACCGCCAGCGCGCAGAGCACCAGGACGGGGGCGAGCAGCAGCAGGCCGAGCCCGGCGGCGGTGACGTCCAGGGCGCGCTTGGCGGCCCAGCCGGGGCGGCGCATCGCCGGGCCGCCGACCCGCAGGCAGGGGAAGCCCCACAGGTGGTCGGCTCCGGCCAGCGGGCCGGCGGGCAGCGAGCCGTGCTCGCGCAGCGCGGGCACCAGCCAGACCTGGCAGCCGAGCCGGGCGGCGTCGCGCAGGGCGGCGGCGGTCTCGGCCTCGTCGGCGGCGCCGGCGGTGGCGACCACGTGGTGGATCCGGTGCCGGCGGACCTCGCGCTCCAGCACCTCGCGGCCGCCGAGGACGGGCAGGTCGGTGTCGCCGGCGAGCAGCGGCGGGTCGGCGTCGAGGAAGCCGACCGGGCGCATCCCGTACTCGCCGCGCTCGCTGAGGGCGGCGGCGACCCGGCGGCCGAGCCGGCCGGCGCCGAGCACCAGGACGGGGTTGGGGCGGCTGCGGCGGATCCGCCGGACCAGGTGGTAGAGCACGGCGCGGCCGACGGCGGCGATCAGCAGTTGGACGCCGAGCAGGACGGTGAGCCGGGCCGGGGTGGCCGGGCCGCAGTCGGGCCAGCGGCCGTCCAGACAGCCGGCCAGGGTGACGGCGAAGGCGGTGGCGACGACGGCCCGGACGGCCAGCGCGGGCAGTTCGTCCAGGACGGAGAGGGTGAGCCGGGTGCGGTAGAGGCCGCCGACCAGGTTGAGCACGAGCAGCAGGGGCAGGACGGCGGCGGCACCGAGCAACGGCGCGAGCGGGACGGCCGGGTCGACGGCCCGGTTGGCGAGGCCAGTGGCGGTGCACAGCGCGATCGCGTCGACCTGGACCAGCGCGAGCGGCAGGGCGAGCCGGGAACGGACCGCCCCGCGGGGCCGGCGGGGCGGCGGCACCGTCCGGGTCCGGGCGGATCCGGCCGGACGGTCGAGCAGCCCGGTGCCGGGCCGCCGCGGGCCGGACAGGGACCGACCCGCTCGCGGCACGCTGTCGTGGTCAATGGTCATCAGCGCACGAACTCCCCTGCTGTGTGCCCGGGGTGACGGCGCCCCGGCACCGGATGGCGCGGAGCGGCCGTCCCGGCCCGGTGGGCGCGGTCCTGACAGCACCTGCTACCGCTGGCGGCTTTCGGTCCTCTCGCACCGGGCCCGGCCGCGCGGGGCGCGGCCATGAAGGGCTCAGTCGCGAATTCCCGGCGTGAAATCGAAACGAAGCAGGCGAAATCCGACAATACATAACCGGGCTGCGCAGGCTGGAAGTTGACTTGCCGTTTCATTCCAGCCGCCCATTAATAGGTATTTCGGATTTGACGCCTCGTCCCTATCCGGTTGAGGGTGCGAATACGACGGCGCCGGATCGGCGGGCATTCACGGCATGTGAAACGATCAGATCCGCTCTGGGACACGGGCCCGGCGCCGCCCGGCCGCCGGACCGGCACCCAGCAGATGGCGGTACAGCGCGTCCACCTGTTCGACCACCGTGCGGACGTCATGCCGGGCAACCACGTGATCGCGCAGCCGCGCCCCGCGCCGCTCACACTCGATCGAATCGGACAGCGCTTCCGCCATTCGGGTGGCGAGCGCGGTCACGTCCTCGGGCGGCACCACCGCCCGCTCCCGCTCGGCCTGGGGCAGGCACTCCCGGGCGCCCGGCACGTCGGTCAGCAGCACCGGACGGGCCACCGCCATCGCCTCCAGCGGGGCCAGCGCCATGCCCTCCCAGCGCGAGGGCAGCACCACCAGGTCGGCCGCCGCCAGCCACGGCCTCGGATCCGGCACGTCCCCGACCAGCCGGACCCGGGACGGCTCGGCCGACTCCCGGACCAGATCCGCCAGCCGGTTCCCCTCGGGGCCTCCGCCGACCAGCGCCAGCCGGGCCTGCGGCACCGCCCGCAGCACCTCCGGCCAGGCCGCCAGCAGCACGTCCTGCCCCTTCTGCCGGCACAGCCGGCCGACGCAGACCGCGAGCGGGGCGTCCAGGTCCAGGCCCAGCGCGATCCGGGCCGCCCGGCGGTCGGCGGGTGCGTAGTGGCGGACGTCCACGCCGTTGGGCACCACCGCCCAGTCCGCGCTCACCCCGGCGGCGACGCCGTCGGCCCGCTCCTGGACGCTGACACAGAGCAGGCGGTGCGCCCAGCGGCTGGCGAAGCGCTCCCAGTGCAGGGTGGCGGTGGCCAGCGGGCCCTCGACGGCGGCGAAGGACCAGGCGTGCGGCTGGAAGACGGTCGGCACCGCGCCGCGTACCGCCAGCCGGCCGGCCAGCCCGGCCTTGGCGCTGTGCAGGTGGACCACGTCGGGCGCGGCAGCCCGGACGATCCGGCGCAGCCGCCACGCCTCGGCGGCGGTGCCCGGGCCCGGCGAGCGCCCGGCGGGCCAGTCATGGACCAGCGCGCCCACGGCGGCGGCCTCCTCGGCCAGCCGCCCGCCGCCCGGGCAGGCGACCAGCACCCGGTGACCGGCCTCGCGCTGCCCCCGGACCAGATCGGCGACGACGCGGGCGACTCCGCCGTCCACGGGCTGTGAAATGTGAAGGATCGTCATATGCACGGCGGCGAGCCTAGGGTGGCTCCCCCGCGCCGGGCGGCCCTCGTCACCCGCAGGTGGCGGGCCGGGGCCCCCGCCCCCCGCCCCGGCTGCGGGCGGGCGGCGCGCGCGCCCGAGTATCGGGGCCGACGTTGGGGGGAGGTTTTATGAAGTGTGGAGCG
>NZ_JBHWIR010000025.1:38370-56644 GCF_042731835.1 Kitasatospora sp. NPDC059817
CCTTGGGGGGCACCCCCCGCGGGGGGGGCCCCTCCCCCCCGCGGGGGGGCGGTCCTCCCCCCTCTCGGTTTTCCGGGACGGCGGGGTGTCCGCGCCGCTCGAATTCCCGGGCGAATTTCCGCGGAAAGGTGAACCCGGTGAACCCGGTAAACTCGGTGAGCTCCGCGGACTCAGCGGACCTCGGCGGCCAGGTTGGCCAGCACCTGGTCGTGGATCCGGTTCAGGCCCTTCGGGGCGAAGGTCCGCTCGAAGAAGCCGCCGATGCCGCTCGCACCCTGCCAGGTGGCCGAGACGGTGACCTTCGACCGGCCCTCGCCGGCCGCCGAGACGGTCCAGGTGATCACCATGCTGGAGTTGGCGTCCTTCTCCACCAGCTGGTCGGGCGAGGGCGCCGAGACGGTGAACAGGCAGTCCCGCACGCGCTTCTCGGTGGCCTGCAGCTTCCAATGCACCTGGGTGCCGGCGCCGGTGCCGCCGACCCGGACCTCGTACTCGCTGTACTGCGGGGGCAGCAGCTTCGGGCGGGTCACCTGGTAGTCGGCCAGCGCCTCGTACACCCGCTCGGGGGCGGCGTCGTAGTCCCGCTCGGTGGTGGCCTGCACCTGTCCCATGGCCTTGCTCTCCTCGTCCGTTTGGTCTTCCGATTCTCACCGGCAAGCCAATCACAGCGCCGGGGGCGCAGGCCGACCGGACGGCCCGCAGAGGTGGCGGGGCGGCGGGATAGGGTGGCCGGTGTGCTCGATCTGGTGACAGCAGTGCGCTACGTCGATCCGCTGCGGTCCGGCGGTTCCGTCCCCGGTGTGGTGGAGACCGACGACCTGGGAACCTACGTGGTCAAGTTCACCGGCGCCGCGCAGGGCCGCAAGGCGCTGGTCGCGGAGGTGATCGTCGGCGAGCTGGCCCGGCGGCTCGGCCTGCGCGTCCCCGAGCTGCGGCTGGTGGACTTCGATCCGGCCGTCGCCGCGGACGAGCCCGACACCGAGATCCAGGACATGCTCAAGGCCAGCGGCGGCCTCAACCTCGGGATGGACCTGCTGCCCGGCGCGCGGGACTACCGGCCGGGCATGATCCCGGTGGACTCCGCCGAGGCCGGGCGGGTGGTCTGGCTGGACGCCCTCACCGGCAACGTCGACCGCACCGTCCACAACCCCAACCTGGTGGTCTGGCACGGACGGCTCTGGCTGATCGACAACGGCGCCGCACTGATCTTCCACCACCGCTGGGCCACCGCCGAGGCGTCGGTCGGCAAGCGCTACGACCTCAGCGCGCACGCGCTGGGCGGCGCGGCCCCGGACGTCCGGCTGGCCGACGAGGAGCTCGGCCCGCTGGTCACCGTCGGCCTGCTGGAGGAGGTGCTGGCACTCGTCCCGGACGAGTGGCTGGCCGACGAGCCCGGCTTCGACTCGGTGGCCGCCGTCCGGCACGCCTACGTGACCCACCTGGCCGCCCGGGTGGTGCTCTCCGCGCAGTGGCTCCCGGAGGGCTTCGCCACCCCCGAGCAGCTGCGCGAAGCCGAACGCCGCCGGGAGGCCCGGATGCGGGCCGGCCGGCCCGCCTGGCTCCAGGAAGTCCCGGACCTGCACGGCAAGCCGTCGGTGGAGACGGGCTGGGACCAGCACGTCGAGTGAGTGGGCCGGGGCCCGCCCGTGGAAGTCGGCCGGGCGCGGGCCGGGCAGGGCCCGGGCGCGGAGGCCCGGAAACGACCGGGGAGCGGACCCGGATGGGCCCGCTCCCCGACTCAGTGTTCAGGTGTCGCCGTGGTCAGCGCGTCAGCGCCACCACTGGACCGCCTTCTCGGCGTTGATGATGCCCGCGCCGTAGAAGCCGTTGTCGTCCGCGCCGCCCTCGCAGGTGGCCTTGTACGCGCCGGTGCCGCCCGGGTTGTACTCGCCGGTCGGGCAGGGGTGCGACTCCGCCTGGTTGGTGAGCAGCTCGGTCAGCTCGTCCGGGTTGGCCCACGGGAAGGTGCTGGCGAGCAGCGCGACCACGCCGACGACGTGCGGGGTGGCCATCGAGGTGCCCTGCATGTAGCCGTACTTGTTGCCCGGGATGGTGGAGAGGATCCGACCGTCCTTGTCCGGGGTGTCCGGGAGCTGGTAGCGGCGGTCGCCACCCGGCGCGGCGACGGTCACGACGCCCTTGCCGTAGCTGGAGTAGTACGCCTTGTCGCCCTTGACGCCCACCGAGGAGACGGCGATGACGCCGGGCAGCTCGGTCGGCAGCGACAGGCAGTCGTTGGTGACCGGGCGGGTCACCTTGGTGGTGTCGTCCGGGCTGGAGACGTCAACGGTCTTGTGCGCCAGGTCGATGTTCTCGTTGCCCGCCGCGGCGACGTTGAGGACGCCCTTGCGCTGCGAGAACGAGACCGCCTTGCGGACGGCGGCGCTGATCGCGGCCTGGTCCTTGTCGTTCGGGCAGTTGAACATCCACGGGTCGACGTAGTAGCTGTTGTTGGTCACCTTGAACTGGTGCTCACCGGCCCACACGAAGCCGCAGATCGCGTACTCGGGGTAGATGAACCCGCCGTCGTCGACGACCTTGACCGCGGCCAGCTTCACGTTCGGGGCGATGCCGACGACGCCCTTGCCGTTCTTGGCGGCGCCGATCGTGCCGGCCACGTGGGTGCCGTGGTCGCTGGTGGTGGGCTGCCAGGACTTCCAGTCGGTGTTCGGCTTGCCGCCGTCGATGCAGGAGACCGACTGCGAGGCGTCCACGTTGGCGGCCAGGTCCTCGTGCGTCGCGTCGATGCCGGAGTCCAGCACGCCGACGGTGACGTTGCGGCTGCCGAGCGAGAGCTTGTGCGCCTTGTCGACACCGATCTGGCGCATGTCCCACTGGTTGGCCTCGTACGGCTCCTGACCGGCGGCGGGCGCGGCGGAGGGCTCGGCGGCGACGTCGGCCTTGGCCTGGTCGGCGGCGGTGATGCCCTTGGTGCGGCTGGCACCGACGGAGTCGACGCCCTTGGCCTGGCGCAGCTTCTGCGCGAACGCGGTGTCGTCCGAGCGGGCGATGACGACGCCGATCTGCTCGTACGAGTACACCACCGAGCCGCCGAGGGCGGTGATCGCCTTCTCGACCTTCTGCACCTGGCCGTGGTTGGCCTTGGTGTTGACGACGTAGCTGAGCAGCGGACCGGTCGTCGAGCCCGCCGAGGGGGCCGCGACGGCGGTGCCGGCCGGGAGCGCGAGGGCGCCGGCGGTGGCGAGCACGAGGCCCACCGCCGCGAACCGGGTCCGGCTGATCCGAGGAACTCTCATAGGGGTTGGCCCTCCCGAGTCGTCATGCGGCAGCTGCGGTGTGGCAGGTGCGCCTGGAATGATCGGGACGCTAATGAATATTCGCTGATAAGCGCAAGAGGTAGTCATCTAATCGTCACATGTTGGCCAACATCGGAACCGAGGAGTCCGGAGGCCCAACATGTCAACAGAATTGAAGAGTGTTAAAAAGTGACGGTCCGCCGACGTGCTACGGTGCGCCGGGCAGTGAGTACAGCGTCCGGGCGTTGTCGGCGGCGACCAACCGGGCCAGCCGCTGCGCGTCCGCCGCCGAACAGGCGCCACCCGCCTGCCAGTCGGCCAGCACCGCCCCCAGTCCGTACCGGAACTGGGCGGCGCCCACCAGGTACAACTCCGGCAGCCCGTACGCGTCGGTGGAGAACAACAGCTTGCCGAACGGCGCCAGTTCCAGCATCTCGCCCAGCACCGCAGCCACCCGCGGGCCGGTGTAGGAGGCGGTCAGCCCGAGGTCGGTGTACACCGTCGGGAAGGCCTGGGCCAGCCACCCGGCCTGGCGGTGGTACGGGTAGCAGTGCAGCAGCACCAGCGGGACGCCGCTCGGCTCGGCGGCGCGCACGAAACCGGTCAGCAGCGACGGATCGGCCCGGTGCAGGGTGAGGTCGGGATCGCCGAATCCGGTGTGGAGTTGGAGCGGCAGGCCCAGCCCGGCACAGACGTCCACGGCCGTCCAGAGCAGGTGGTGCAGCAGCACCGGATCGGCCAGCCGGCCCCGCCCGCCGCGCAGCCAGGCGCCGGCCGCGGCCACCACGGCCGCCCGCGCGGGCCGTTCGGCGGGGGCGGCCAGGCCGTGCCGGTAGGCGAGCACCGACTTGACCGCGACCGCACCCGCGGCGGCCGCCGCCAGCGCCTCCCCGACGGCCTGCGGCCAGGACTCGGCCGGGCCCGCCACCGCCTCGGCCACCGACTCCAGCCGGACCACCTCGTACACCACCGCCCCGGCGGCCGCGGCGAGTTCGCCGAGCGGCAGCAGCGGAAGGCCCGCGGCGGCGGTCAGCCCGGTGTCCACCAGGCAGGTGTCCAGCCCGGCCGCGGCCAGCAGCCGACGGGTGGCCTCGGCGCCGCCCAGCTCCCGCCGCCGGGCCAGGTAGTCGGCGGCCGGGGCGTGCGCGGGCAGGCCGAGGACGGGCGGGCACCAGCGCCGGACGGCCAGGCCGAGCGCGCTGTCGAAGGGCGAACAGCCGGGCGCGGGCGGCCGGTCGGACTCGGTGAGCAGCCCGGCCAGGGCGTCGTCGGCGAGGTCGGCCGCCACCACGCTGTGGCAGTGGTGGTCGACCAGCGCGGGCACCGCCGGGGCCCCGGCGTGCACCGGTCAGTACCGCCAGCGGGTGGCGGCGACCAGTTGCTCGGGGGTGGCGGCGGCGTACTGCTCACCCTCCGCCCGGCGCACCGCCAGCACCGCCTCGTACAGCGGCCCGCCGAGCGCCTCCCGCAGCACCGCCGAGCGCTCGTACGCGGCCAGCGCCTGCGCCGGTCCGGTCGGCAGCCGGGGCACCGCGCCGGGCTCGGCGGCGGCCGGGTCACCGGTGAACTCCGTTGGCAGCTCCCGGTGTTGGTCGATACCGGCGAGACCGGCGGCGAGCACCGCGCCGACCGCCAGGTACGGATTGGCGCTGGCGTCGAAGCACTTGACCTCGGCGTTGGCGGCGTCGGCCCGCTCCCCCGTGGAGCCCGTCACCAGGCGCAGCGCGGCCTCGCGGTTCTCCAGGCCCCAGCACTGGTAGGCGCCGGCCCAGTGCGAGGGCACCAGCCGCAGGTAGCCGGCGGGGCTGGAGCAGCCCAGCACCAGGAGTTCGGGCAGCGCGCCGAGCACCCCGGCGAGGAAGCCCTCGGCCTCGGCGGTCAGGCCGTGCGGGCCGGGGCCGCCGTGGCCGAGGTTGCGGCCGTCCCGCCAGAGGCTCAGGTGCAGGTGCCCGCCGTTGCCGACCGCGCCGGGCTCGACCACGGGGGCGAAGGAGACCCGCAGGCCGTGCCGGGCGGAGACGGCCCGCACGGTGTGCCGGACCAGGACGGAGGTGTCGGCGGCGCCGACCGGACCCTCGGGGGCCACCGAGACCTCGAACTGGCCCGGGGCGTACTCGGGGTGGATCTGCAGGACGGTCAGCCCCTGCTCGCCGAGGGCGCGCAGGACGTCCCGCAGGTAGTCGGTGAGGTCGGTGAGCCGGTGCATCCCGTACGCGGGGCCGTGCGTCGGGTACTGCGGCTCGTCCTGCGGGCCGCCGGCGAGGGCGACCACCCACTCGACCTCGATGCCGGCCCGCAGGGTCAGCCCGCGCTCGGCGGCCGCGGCCTCCATCCGGCGGGCGAACAGCCGCTGGCAGCCGGGGTGCGGGGTGCCGGCCTGGGTGTGCCGGTCCCCCGGGGCCCAGGCCCAGCCGGGCTGGGCGGCCAGCGGGACGACCCGGTCGAGGTCGGGGTAGAGCCGCAGGTCCCCGGTGGGGCCGCCGGCGCTCGGGCTGGTGGTGATGCCGTCGTCGGCGAGGAAGACGTCGAAGCAGGGTGCGGTACCGACGCCCCACTGCGCGGCGTGCACCAGGGCGCCCAGCGGGACGGCCTTGACCCGGGTGATGCCCGCGTTGTCCACCCAGGTGACGGCCACCGCGTCGACGGCGGCGGTGCGCAGCCGGTCGACGGCGGCCTCGGCCTGTTCGACGCGCGCGGCGCGCGGGGGCAGCGTGACGGCGGCGAGGTGCCCGCCGAGGCCTCCGGCCGGGCCGGTGGAGCCGGAGGCGGACGCGGCGGGGCCGGCGGCGGTTCCGAGGGTCATGCCCCCCATGCTGCCCCGCCCGCCGCGGCCGGGTAACTCCCCTATCGGGTGGTCCCCGTGGACGTCCGTCCGCCCGTTCACCCGTTCGGGCCGCCACCGAACCCCGCCGCGCCGTCCGGATGCCTTTTGTGACGCCCGCACCCCTTCCTACTCGCGGGTAGCTTCGCTACAGTGGCCGGACGCACCACCGCCGGGCTACGGGAGCCGCACCGGCGGGGGCCTGCGGTCGCCGTGTCCACGGCGGGCGCGCGGTGCGTCATTCACCGGCCGGCGCCGCGAACCGCGGCGGGCCGGGTCTCCTTCCTCGTATCAGAGCCGCTTCCTTTCACCCTTGAGCGCCTGAGCACCACGGCACACCCCTCAGTTCGGCCGGAGCGGACCGGCCGCCGGGGCCGTGTGCCGGAACCCGTCATCTCCCCAGCCCCGCGCGCGGACCCTCCCCCGGCGGCGGCCGCCCCCGCCGCACGCGCGGGCGCGGCGGCCTGCCCGCCGGGGCGTGCGCGGGCCCTTCAGGACTAGGAGTCAGGACAGATGGAGCGTCCCTTTTCCACGGTCGCCGTCGTCGGCCTCGGCACGATGGGTGCCGGTGTCGCGGTGGCCGTCGCCAGGAGCGGCCGCCGGGTGATCGGCATCGAGGCCACCGAGGACTCTGCCGCCCGGGCACTGGCCCGGATCGAGGAGGCGACCGCGCACGCGGTCGACCGGGAGCGGATCACCGCCGGGGAGCGCACCGCGCTGCTGGCGCTGATCTCGGTCGGCCACGAGCTGTCGGCCGCCGCCGGGGCCGACCTGGTGATCGAGGAGGTGCCCGAGCAGCTGGAGCTGAAGCGGGAGCTCTTCGCCGAGCTGGACCGGATCTGCCCGGCGGGGACGGTGCTGGCCACCGGCACCACCGCGCTCTCGGTGACCCGGATCGCCGCCGCGACCGCCCGCCCGGAGCGGGTGCTGGGCCTGCACTTCTTCAACCCGGTGCACAGCATGAAGCTGGTCGAGGTGGTCCGCACGGTGCTGACCTCCCCGCAGGTCGCCGAGGACGCCGCCGCGTTCGCCCGGGACCTCGGCAAGGAGCCGGTGGCCGCCGGCGACCGGGCCGGCTTCGTGGTCAACGGCCTGCTGTTCGCGTACCTGAACCAGGCCGCCGCGATGTACGAGTCCAAGTACGCCTCCCGGGAGGACATCGACGCCGCGATGCGGCTCGGCTGCGGGCTGCCGATGGGCCCGCTGGCGTTGCTCGACCTGATCGGCGTGGACACCGCGCGGACCGTCCTGGAGGCGATGTACGAGCAGTCCCGGGACCGCCTGCACGCGCCCGCCCCGATCCTCGGCCAGCTGGTCGCGGCCGGGCTGCTGGGCCGCAAGTCCGGCCGCGGCTTCTACACCTACGAGGCGCCCGGCTCGTCCAGGGCCGTGGACGCGGCGACCGGCCCGGCACGGGCCGCGGTGGCGGGCCGGGAGGTCCGCACGGTCGGCGTCTGCGGCTCGGGCACCATGGCGACCGGCATCGCCGAGGTCTTCGCCAAGGCCGGCCGCCCGGTGCTGCTGGCCGCCCGCAGCCAGGAGAAGGCCGACCGGGCCAAGGCGCAGCTGGCGAAGTCGCTGGCGCGCGCGGTCGACCGGGGCCGGCTGAGCGCGCAGGCGCGGGACGCCGCGCTGGCGCTGGTCACCCCGGTCGGCCAGTACGCCGAACTGGCCGAGGTGGACCTGGTGATCGAGGCGGTGGCCGAGGACCTGACGGTCAAGCGCGAGCTGTTCGCCGCCCTGGACAAGATCGTCAGGCCGGGCGCGGTGCTCGCCACCACCACCTCCTCGCTGCCGGTGATCAGCTGCGCGACCGCCACCTCGCGGCCGCAGGACGTGATCGGCATGCACTTCTTCAACCCGGCGCCGGCCATGAAGCTGGTCGAGGTGGTCTCCACCGTGCTGACCGCTCCGGACGTCACCGCGACCGTGCTGGAGCTGACCGCCGCGGTCCGCAAGCACCCGGTGGAGTGCGGCGACCGGGCCGGCTTCATCGTCAACGCGCTGCTCTTCCCCTACCTGAACGACGCGGTGCGGATGCTCCAGGAGCACTACGCGACGGTGGACGACATCGACACCGCGATGAAGCTGGGCTGCGGCTACCCGATGGGCCCGTTCGAGCTGTTGGACGTGGTCGGCCTGGACGTCTCGCTGACCATCGAGCAGGTGCTGCACCAGGAGTTCCGCGAGCCGGGCCTGGCGGCCGCACCGCTGCTGGAGCACCTGGTCGCCGCCGGCTGCCTGGGCCGCAAGACCGGCCGCGGCTTCCGCGACCACGCGCGCCGGTGACCACGCCAGCTGCCGGGGGCGCCGCCGCGCGCGAGGCGGCGCCGCCCGGGGCCGGGCCGTCCGCGACCGGATCGGGCCCGGTCAGACCGGGCTGGAGCCCGGGGACGGTGTCCGCGCGCTGGCCCAGACCGGCCGTCACCGGCCCGGTCGCACCGGTCCGTCGGGGAAGGGCCGCGGCCGAACCGCCGGGGCCGTGTAGCGTTCCGGACATGGATCGGGTTCAGTCAGCCACCCCGCAGCACTCCGCCGGACCGCGCGGCGCCGACCGGACGACCCCCTCGACCGGGGGCACCGGGCCGGAAGGGGGGCCGGGCAGCCGCCGGGCGGCGGCGCAGCGCCAGCAGATGCGTCAGGACCTGGCCACCGCCGCGATGGAGCTGTTCTCCTCGCAGGGCTACGAGGAGACCACGGTCGACCAGATCGCGGCCGCCGCCGGGGTGGCCCGGCGGACCTTCTTCCGGTACTTCCGGTCGAAGGAGGAGGCGATCTTCCCGGACCACGACGACACCCTCGTCCGGGTGGCCGACCTGCTGGCCAGCGCCGAGCCGGAGGAGCACCCGCTGGACGTGGTCTGCCGCGGCATCAAGGAGGTGCTGCGGATGTACGCCTCGACGCCGGGGGTGTCGGTCGCGCGGTACCAGCTGATCCGTCAGGTCCCGGCGCTGCGCGAGCGGGAGATCGCCGTGGTGGCCCGGTACGAGCGGCTGTTCACCCGGTACCTGCTGGGCCGCTTCGACACCGGCGAGTCCATCCCGTCGGGCTGGCAGCGCGGCGGCGAGGACGACTCGATGCTGGCCGAGGTGTCGGCGGCGGCGGTCGTCGCGGCGCACAACCACGTGCTGCGGCGCTGGCTGCGGGCCGGCGGGCGCGGGGACGTGGAGGCGCAGCTGGACCACTCCTTCGAGGTGATCCGGCGGACCTTCTGGGCCGCCAGCACGCCGGGTGCCAGACGCCGCGGCTCCCTGGTGGCACCGGGTGCCAATGGGGCTCCCGGTGACGTGCTGGCCGAGAGCGCACTGAGTGCCAGCCCTGGAGGTGAGGTGCTCATCACAGTCGCCCGGACGGACGCCCCGCTGGACGTGGTGGTGGACAGCATCCGGGCCGCACTGAGTGGCGCCAGGGAGTCCTGAGGTCACCATCCAGCCAGGTCAGAGCGATATCGAGGGCCCGCGTCGAGCAGTCGGCGCGGGCCCTTTCGGCGTCCGCCGCAGCGCGTTCGAGGGCCGTTCCAGCGCGCCGGAATTCGTGACACCCGGTGTCTTTACGAGTGGCACAGGGTGCCACTACCTTGTTACTCACCAGTCGCGGCGCCGCGGCTCCCCACCTCGGCGCGCCGTCGTCCGGCGTTCCCACACCCCGGGAGCAGTGCGCGTTCGACCCGGTCCACCCCGGGCGCCCAGCCCGACCAACCACCACCCACCTCAGCGAAGCCGGTGTCCGCTCCCGGCTACCCCAGACGCCCTGTGCCCTCACACAGGTACGCCTTCGGAGGCAGCCATGCAGGAAATCCTCGACGCGATCCTCAGCAACGACGCCACGTCGGAGGACTTCGCCGCCGTCAAGCTTCCCGAGTCCTACCGAGCGGTGACGCTCCACAAGGACGAGGAGCAACTGTTCGCGGGCCTCGACAGCCGCGACAAGGACCCCCGCAAGTCCCTTCACCTCGACGAGGTCGCCCTGCCCGAACTGGGCCCCGGCGAGGCCCTGGTCGCCGTCATGGCCAGCGCGGTGAACTACAACACCGTCTGGAGCTCGATCTTCGAGCCGGTCTCCACCTTCTCCTTCCTGGAGCGCTACGGCCGACTGTCGCCGCTCACCAAGCGCCACGACCTGCCGTACCACGTCCTCGGCTCCGACCTCGCGGGCGTGGTGCTGCGCACCGGCGCCGGCGTCAACGCCTGGAAGCCCGGCGACGAGGTCGTCGCGCACTGCCTCTCCGTCGAGCTGGAGTCCCCGGACGGCCACAACGACACGATGATGGACCCGGAGCAGCGCATCTGGGGCTTCGAGACCAACTTCGGCGGGCTGGCCCAGATCGCCCTGGTGAAGACCAACCAGCTGCTGCCCAAGCCCAAGCACCTCACCTGGGAGGAGGCCGCCTCCCCCGGCCTGGTCAACTCCACCGCGTACCGCCAACTGGTCTCGCGCAACGGCGCCGGCATGAAGCAGGGCGACAACGTGCTGATCTGGGGCGCCAGCGGCGGCCTCGGCTCGTACGCCACCCAGTACGCGCTGGCCGGCGGCGCCACCCCGATCTGCGTGGTCTCCAACGACCAGAAGGCCGGGATCTGCCGCGCCATGGGCGCCGAGGCGATCATCGACCGCTCCGCCGAGGGCTACAAGTTCTGGAAGGACGAGCACACCCAGGACCCGCGCGAGTGGAAGCGCCTGGGCGCGAAGATCCGCGAGTTCACCGGCGGCGAGGACGTCGACATCGTCTTCGAACACCCGGGCCGGGAGACCTTCGGCGCCTCGGTGTACGTCACCCGCAAGGGCGGCACCATCGTCACCTGCGCCTCCACCTCCGGCTTCATGCACCAGTACGACAACCGCTACCTGTGGATGTCGCTCAAGCGCATCGTCGGCTCGCACTTCGCCAACTACCGCGAGGCCTTCGAGGCCAACCGCCTGATCGCCAAGGGCAAGATCCACCCGACCCTGTCCAAGGTCTACTCCCTGGAGGAGACCGGCCAGGCCGCCCTCGACGTGCACCACAACAAGCACCAGGGCAAGGTCGGCGTGCTCTGCCTGGCGCCGGAGGAGGGCCTGGGCGTGCGCGACCACGCGCTGCGCGAGCTGCACCTGCCGGCGATCAACCGCTTCCGGAACGTCTGAGGCAGATCCGATGACCGATCAGCACGAGCGCGACCGCCCCTGGCTGATGCGCACCTACGCCGGGCACTCCACCGCGAGCGACTCCAACGCGCTCTACCGGCGGAACCTGGCGAAGGGCCAGACGGGCCTGTCCGTCGCCTTCGACCTGCCGACCCAGACCGGCTACGACTCCGACCACCTCCTCGCCCGCGGCGAGGTGGGCCGGGTCGGCGTCCCGGTCGGCCACGTCGGCGACATGCGCACCCTGTTCGACGGCATCCCGCTCGAACAGACCAACACCTCCATGACGATCAACGCCACCGCGATGTGGCTGCTGGCGCTCTACCAGGTGGTCGCCGAGGAGCAGGGCGCCGACATCGCCAAGCTCACCGGCACCACCCAGAACGACATCGTCAAGGAGTACCTGTCGCGCGGGACGCACGTCTTCCCGCCCGGCCCCTCGGTGCGCCTGATCACCGACATGATCGCCTACACCGTCGGCCGCATCCCCAAGTGGAACCCGATCAACATCTGCAGCTACCACCTGCAGGAGGCCGGGGCCACGCCCGTCCAGGAGATCGCCTACGCGATGTGCACCGCCATCTCGGTGCTCGACGCCGTCCGCGACTCCGGCCAGGTGCCGGCCGAGCGGATGGGCGAGGTGGTCGCCCGGATCTCCTTCTTCGTCAACGCCGGCGTGCGCTTCGTCGAGGAGATGTGCAAGATGCGCGCCTTCGCCCAGCTGTGGGAGAAGGTCACGCTGGAACGCTACGGCGTCCAGGACCCGAAGCAGCGCCGTTTCCGCTACGGCGTCCAGGTCAACTCGCTCGGCCTGACCGAGGCCCAGCCGGAGAACAACGTCCAGCGGATCGTCCTGGAGATGCTGGCCGTCACCCTCTCCAAGGACGCCCGCGCCCGCGCCGTCCAACTGCCCGCCTGGAACGAGGCGCTGGGCCTGCCCCGGCCCTGGGACCAGCAGTGGTCGCTGCGGATCCAGCAGGTGCTGGCCTACGAGTCGGACCTGCTGGAGTACGGCGACCTCTTCAACGGCTCCGAGGTGATCGAGGCCAAGACCGCCGACCTGCTGGCCGGCGCCGAGGCGGAGATCGCCAAGGTACTGGCGATGGGCGGGGTCATTCCCGCCGTGGAGTCCGGCTACCTGAAGTCCAACCTGGTCTCCTCGCACGCCGCCCGGCGGGCCCGGATCGAGTCCGGCGAGGACAAGATCGTCGGCGTCAACTGCTTCGACACCACCGAGGAGAGCCCGCTCACGGCCGACCTCGACACCGCCATCATGGTCGTCGACCCGGCCTCCGAGCAGTCCGTGCTCGCCGCCCTGGAGGCCTGGCGCGGGCAGCGCGACGAGGCCGCCGTCCAGACCGCGCTGGCCGAGCTCAAGGCCACCGCGGCCACCGACGCCAACCTGGTGCCGGCCACGCTCGCCTGCGCCCGGGCCGGCGTCACCACCGGCGAGTGGGCCTTCGCCCTGCGCGAGGTCTTCGGCGAGTACCGCGCGCCCACCGGCGTCGGCGGCGCCCCGGTCGCGGTGGCCGCCGAACCCGGCGGGGAACTGGCCGCGGTGCGCGCCGCCGTCGCCGCCACCGCCGAGGAACTGGGCTCCGGCAAACTGCGCCTGCTGGTCGGCAAGCCCGGCCTGGACGGACACTCCAACGGCGCCGAGCAGATCGCCGTCCGGGCCCGCGACGCCGGGTTCGAGGTGGTCTACCAGGGCATCCGGCTGACCCCCGAGCAGATCGTCTCCGCCGCCGTCGCGGAGGACGTGCACTGCGTGGGCCTGTCGATCCTCTCCGGCGCCCACTGCGAGCTGGTGCCCGACGTCCTGCGCCGGCTGCGCCGGGCCGGGGTGCAGGATGTCCCGGTGATCGTGGGTGGCATCATCCCGGCAGCGGACGGCGAGGCCCTCAAGGCCGCCGGCGTCGCCGCCGTGTTCACCCCGAAGGACTTCGGCATCACCACCATCATCGGCCGGATCGTGGACGAGATCCGGCTCGCCAACAAGCTCCAGCCCTGGACGCCCGCACCCGCGCCCACCAGCTGACCACTGGGAAGGAACCGACCCACCCTCATGGCTACCGTCAACCGTCTGCGCCCGCGCCGCTCCTGCCTCGCCGTGCCCGGCAGCAACCCGCGCTTCCTGGAGAAGGCCCAGGGCCTCCCCGCCGACCAGGTCTTCCTCGACCTGGAGGACGCCTGCGCCCCCCTGGCCAAGGAGGGCGCCCGCCACCACATCGTCGACGCGCTCAACAACGGCGACTGGGGCGGCAAGACCCGCGTCGTCCGGGTCAACGACTGGACCACCCACTGGACCTACCGCGACGTGATCACCGTCGTCGAGGGCGCCGGCCCCAACCTCGACTGCATCATGCTGCCCAAGGTCCAGGACGCCGAGCAGGTCAAGGCGCTCGACCTGCTGCTCACCCAGATCGAGAAGACCATGGGCTTCGAGGTCGGCCGGATCGGCATCGAGGCACAGATCGAGAACGCCAAGGGCCTGGTCAACGTCGACGCCATCGCCGAGGCCTCGCCCCGGCTGGAGACCATCATCTTCGGCCCCGCCGACTTCATGGCCTCCATCAACATGAAGTCCCTGGTGGTCGGCGAGCAGCCGGCCGGCTACCCGGCCGACGCCTACCACTACATCCTGATGCGCATCCTGATGGCCGCCCGCGCCAACGACCTCCAGGCCATCGACGGCCCGTACCTGCAGATCCGCAACCAGGAGGGCTACCGCGAGGTCGCCCGGCGCGCCGCCGCCCTCGGCTTCGACGGCAAGTGGGTGCTCCACCCCGACCAGGTCGGCGCCGCGAACGAGATCTTCTCGCCCTCCCAGGAGGACTACGACCACGCCGAGCTGATCCTCGACGCCTACGACTGGTGCACCTCCGAGGCGGGCGGCGCCAAGGGCTCCGCGATGCTCGGCGACGAGATGATCGACGAGGCCAGCCGCAAGATGGCCCTGGTCATCGCCGGCAAGGGCCGGGCCGCCGGCCTGGAGCGCACCACCAAGTTCGAGATCCCGGAAAGCTGAGGCCCGCCGCGATGCAGTTCGGACGCACCTACGAGGAGTTCGAGGTCGGCGCGGTCTACAAGCACTGGCCCGGCAAGACCGTCACCGAGTACGACGACCACCTCTTCTGCCTGCTCACCATGAACCACCACCCGCTCCACCTGGACACCAACTACGCCGAGCGGACGACGGACTTCGGCAGGAACGTGGTGGTGGGCAACTACATCTACTCGCTGCTGCTGGGCATGTCCGTCCCGGACGTCTCCGGCAAGGCCATCGCCAACCTGGAGATCGAGTCGCTGCGGCACGTCGCGCCGACCTTCCACGGCGACACCCTCTACGGCGAGACCACCGTCCTCGACAAGTGGCCGTCCAAGTCCAAGGACGACCGCGGCATCGTGTACGTCGAGACCAAGGGGTACAAGCAGGACGGCACGGTCGTCTGCATCTTCCGCCGCAAGGTGATGGTGCCGACCGGGACGTACATCAAGGAGCGCGGCGGCGAGCAGCCCGGCCGCCCGACTCCCCTTTCCTAGGACCCCTTTCCTGGGACCCCGGATCTCCCCAGACCCCGGAGGGGCCGGCCGCCGTCATCGGCCGACCCCCACCCGGAACGGGGGCCCTGCTGCCGCAGCCACGCCGGCAGGGCCCCCGGCAATCCCCCCCCCCCCGCCCCCTCAAACCTTTCGGAGCCGCACGATGGGACGCCTGGCACAGACCGACGGCCTCACCGAGATCCAGCGGGACATCCTCGCCACCGTGCGGGATTTCGTCGACAAGGAGATCATTCCGGTCGCGACCGAGCTGGAACACAAGGACGAGTACCCGACCGCCATCGTCGAGGGGATGAAGCAGCTCGGCCTCTTCGGCCTCACCATCCCCGAGGAGTACGGCGGCCTCGGCGAGTCGCTGCTCACCTACGCCCTGGTGGTCGAGGAGATCGCCCGCGGCTGGATGAGCGTGTCCGGCATCGTCAACACCCACTTCATCGTGGCGCACATGATCAACGCCCACGGCACCCAGGAACAGAAGGACCACTTCCTGCCGAAGATGGCCGCCGGGGAAATCCGCGGCGCGTTCTCGATGTCCGAACCCGGCCTCGGCTCCGACGTTTCGGCCATCTCCACCAAGGGCGTCAAGGACGGGGAGTTCTACGTCCTCAACGGCCAGAAGATGTGGCTCACCAACGGCGGCACCTCCACCCTCGTCGCGGTCCTGTGCAAGACCGACGAGGGCGGCAGCACCCCGTACAAGAACATGACCACCTTCCTGATCGAGAAGACCCCCGGATTCGGCCCGAACCCGACCGTCCCCGGCCTCACCGTGCCCGGGAAGATCGAGAAGATGGGCTACAAGGGCGTCGACACCACCGAACTGGTCCTCCAGGACGTCCGGATCCCGGCCGACCGCATCCTCGGCGGCGTCCCCGGGCGCGGCTTCTACCAGATGATGGACGGCGTCGAGGTCGGCCGCGTCAACGTCGCCGCCCGCGGCTGCGGCGTCGCCCGCCGCGCCTTCGAACTCGGCATCTCCTACGCCCAGCAGCGCTCCACCTTCGGCAAGAAGATCGCCGAGCACCAGGCCATCCAGTTCAAGCTCGCCGAGATGGCCACCAAGGTCGAGGCCGCCCACCAGATGATGGTCATGGCCGCCCGCAAGAAGGACGGCGGCGAGCGCAACGACCTCGAAGCCGGCATGGCCAAGTACCTCGCCTCCGAGTACTGCAAGGAGGTCGTCGAGGACGCCTTCCGCATCCACGGCGGCTACGGCTTCTCCAAGGAGTACGAGATCGAACGGCTCTACCGCGAGGCCCCGATGCTGCTCATCGGTGAAGGAACTGCGGAGATCCAGAAGATGATCGTCGGACGCCGGCTCCTGGAGGAGTACCGGATCGCGGAGTGAGCACCGGGTCACCCCGGCTCGACGAGCGGCCCCCGGGGCGCTCCGGGCCGGCTGGACGACCCCTTCCGAACCGCCGGTCGACGGGCGTGCGGGCCCGTCCCGGCCACCCGCCGTGCCCATCACGACCCCGGCCTGGTCCGCCTGGGTCCGGCACGGCCCTCCGGGAGCGGCCGCAGGGCGTACAGCTGCAACGACACGCCCCGCGGCCGCTTCCGCACACCCTCGACGGGCCGTGTCCCGCGCCCCCGGCGGACCGCGAACGGCCCGTTCCGCCCACCGGGTTCCGCCGACGGGCCTGTTGAGACAAGTGTCACCAGCCCCGTCCGGTCCCTTGGGAACCGGACCGGGGCGAGCTACGGTCGTAGAGGTGGGACGCGCACACGCGCTTCCACCGGACACGTGAACGAGCAGGCGGGTTGCCCACCCACCGTGTGCTCCCGATAGCATCCACCGGGACAGCAAGCCGTCCCTCTATTACCCGATCCCGCGGTGGCCCCCGTCCAGCGGCCATGATCCCCCGCGACAAAGGTCTTCGATGCCCATCAGCCCGTCCCCTCACACCTCCGTCACGGACCGCGATGCCCTCGCAGCCACGACGGCCGGTCGGCGACCCCGCGTGACCATCGCGCGCGGAGCCACCCCCTGGTTCGTCCCCACCCTCGCCACGGCCGCCGTGACCACCGCCCTCACCCGGCGCAGCGGCAAGTGGGCCCTGGCAGCGGTACCCGCCTGTGCGCTCAGCGCGGGCATGCTGTGGTTCTTCCGCGACCCCGAGCGTGAGATCGGCGCGGGCAGAGTGATCTCCCCCGCCGACGGCGTGGTGCAGAGCATCGACGCCTGGCCGGACGGCCGCACCCGGGTCGCGATCTTCATGAGCCCGCTCAACGTCCACGTCAACCGTGCGCCCCTGCCCGGCACGGTGACGTCGGTCGAGCACGTCGCGGGCGGCTTCGTCCCCGCGTTCAACAAGGACAGCGACCAGAACGAGCGGGTCGTCTGGCACTTCGACACCGAGCTCGGCGACATCGAGATGGTGCAGATCGCGGGGGCCGTGGCCCGTCGCATCGTGCCGTACATCGCCGCCGGTACCAAGGTCGAGCAGGGCGACCGGATCGGTCTGATCCGGTTCGGCTCCCGGGTCGACACCTACCTGCCGGCCGGCGTCGAGGTCGGCGTCGAGGTCGGCCAGAAGACCACAGCCGGGGTGACGCGCCTTGACCGTGACTGATCCTGAGACAATCGTCGGCCTGGACGACGAGGAGACGGCCCTGCGCCGTCGCCGCTGGGCGCGCGACCGCGAGCTGCGCGCCCCGCGCTCTCCCCAGCACCTGTCCACCGCCGACTTCCTGACCCTGGGGAACGCCGTCTGCGGCTTCCTGGCGATCTACTCGATCACCACCGGGGTCCTCGTCCCGCACATCACCAACCCGGACGCCGCACCCGACCGGCACAGCGCCGCCACCGCGGTCACGCTGCTGCTCATCGGCTCCATGTGCGACCTCTTCGACGGGCTGGTGGCGCGCAAGCTCCGCTCCTCCGCCCTCGGAGCGGAACTGGACAACCTGGCCGACCTGATCAGCTTCGGCATCGCGCCGGCCTACTTCGTCGCCGTCTGGGGCATGGTCTCCCAGGGCTCCAACAGCAAGCTCTCGGCGCTCATCGCGATCACCGTCCTGCTCGCGGTCGTCCTGCGGCTCGCCCGCTTCTCCGCCGTCAAGATGCGACCCGGGGTGTTCCAGGGCATGCCCTGCCCGATGGGCGCGATGACGGTGATCGCCATCGTGCTGCTCGACCCGCCGTTCCTGCCCGGTCTGCTCGCCATCTTCGGCGCCGCGTACCTCATGGTCAGCCGGATCGAGTACCCCAAGCCCCAGGGGCTGCTGGCCACCGCCACGCTGTGCTGGATCGTCGTCTCCATCGGCTGCCTCGCGGCCTGGGCGACCGGCCTGCCCGGCGGCGACGCCCTGATGCACGTCGGCGCCTTCGCCCAGATCACGCTCGCCGCGATGGCCCCACTGCTGGTCATCCGGCGCAAGGTCGGACAGAAGGTCGGCGACGTCCGCGCCAGGCGGGCGGAGTCCCGCCTCGGCTAGTCGTTCCCGTACGCGAGAGGGGCCGGGGGGGGGGGCGAGGGGCGGCCCCCCACAGGGGGGGAGAGCGAGA
>NZ_JBHWIR010000026.1:0-10859 GCF_042731835.1 Kitasatospora sp. NPDC059817
CGACCGTCTCGGCCGACTCGGCGGCCGCACCCTGCGCGGTGCACGCCGGGCGGGACACCGCACGGCGACGGCGGCGCGGCGGCGCCGCGGAGGTGCCTTCGCCGCCGGTCGGGGCGGTCTCGTTCTGTTCCGTCGCCGCGTTCTGCTGCGGATCGGTGTTATCGAGCATGCGGGTGGATCTCCCGTCAGGCCCCCGGGCTCCACATCCGGGCACGGCACGGCACCCGTGGCCGGCCGGCATCGCGAGGATGCTCGGGCCGGACCCTTTCACGGTGCCGCCGCGCGGACGCGAGGCCGCACAGGGGCTCGTAGTCTCGCTCGGCGCCCCGCCGCACGGCGGGGTGTCGAAAGTCTTCTGGTCTGACCAGTCTTCTGAGGTTTTCCCAAGCTGCGCCGTTCCCCAACCCCGGGTGGCTCCCGGACGGGGTTCCCGGGCCCACCGACCGTCCTGGTCGGCGGGCCTCAGGTGGCCGGCCTGTGCTGCGACGACGCTCGCTCCCCTGGGGAGCCGCGGGAACCTGGAGGACCGTCGGGCCCAGTGAGGCACTGGACCCGGCCTCCGCCCGTCAGGCGGACGCGGCCCCGCGCACCCCGGCGGCTGTCAGCCGGCCGGGGCCGCGGCGCGGTCGAGCGCCAGCGGGTCGGTCACCGTGCCGGACTCCTCGTCGAGCGGCCCCTGCGCCAGCCTGGTCACCTCTGCGGGGACCGGCGGCGCCAGGTCGGCCGTCACACGGAGACCGGACAATACGTCGTCGGGTCGTACGGCTGGTGTGGCGTGTCGTACTACCAGGCGCAGTATCGCACAGGGAGGGCCGGTCCGAACATCGCGGTCCGCTTCGGCCGCCGTGTCCGCACCGTCGACGACCTGCGGCGCGGCGATCTCGAGCGCCGCCACCGGACCGCGCGCGTCGAAGACCCGCACGCCGTTCTTGGTCACGCGTTCGACCTCGACCCGCTCGGCGGCGAGGAACACCGCGACCGCGCGGGCGGCCTCCTGCGGCTCGACGCCGTCCAGCCGGACCAGCCACTCGGAGGCCTCCAGGCGCTCCACGAAGTTCGGCGTCCGGACCTCGACCGCGTCGATCACGTCCAGTCCGGTCGGCAGCGACTCGTCCAGCTGTGCCCGCAGTTCCTCCGGGTCACGGAGGGCGGCCAGGCCGATCTCCAGGTACTCCGCCTCGCTCGCCACCCCGGTCGGGGCCGCGTTGGCGTAGGACACCTTCGGGTGCGGGGTGAAGCCGGCCGAATAGGCCATCGGCACGGAGGACCGGCGCAGGGCGCGCTCGAAAGCGCGCTGGAAGTCGCGGTGGCTGGTGAAGCGGAGCCGGCCGCGCTTGGTGTAGCGGAGACGGATCCGCTGCACCGTCGGCGCGGGCGGAGGACCGTCGGGCGTACGGCGTGCCAGGGTCGCTCAGTCCTTAGTCAGTTGTCCCCGTCCGGCGCGACGGCTGCCGCCGCTGTCCGGACTCTGTCACCTCAAAGGGTACGCGCCCCGCCACCCCCCTCGTCCCGCCCCTGGTCAGCCGCCCCCCGACGCCCCCGGCCGCCGTCCGCCCGGCGAACGCATGGAGCCCTCCCCGATTCCCGGGGAGGGCTCCATCCGTCACTTCGAGCACGTCACGCGGCCCGGACCCGCCCGATCCGCGCCATCCGTACCACCCGCACCATCAACTAGCCCTGCGGGGCAGCCCCGTTGACCACGGCCAGCGGCAGCAGCTTCTTCCCGGTGGGACCGATCTGGATCTTGAGGTCCATCTGCGGGCACACGCCGCAATCGAAGCACGGGGTCCACCGGCAGTCGTCGACCTCGACCTCCTCCAGGGCGTCCTGCCAGTCCTCCCAGAGCCAGTCCTTGTCGAGGCCGCTGTCCAGGTGGTCCCAGGGCAGCACCTCCTCGTAGGTGCGCTCGCGGGTGGTGTACCAGTCGACGTCGACGCCGGTGCCGGCCAGGCCCTTCTCGGCGGAGGCCATCCAGCGGTCGTAGGAGAAGTGCTCGCGCCAGCCGTCGAAGCGGCCGCCGTCCTCGTAGACGGCGCGGATGACGGCGCCGATGCGGCGGTCGCCGCGGGACAGCAGGCCCTCGACGATGCCGGGCTTGCCGTCGTGGTAGCGGTAGCCGATGTTCTTGCCGTACTTGCGGTCGCCGCGGATCGAGTCGCGCAGCTTGGCCAGCCGGGCGTCGGTGGCCTCGGCGGACAGCTGCGGGGCCCACTGGAACGGGGTGTGCGGCTTGGGCACGAACCCGCCGATGGAGACGGTGCAGCGGATGTCGTTCTGGCCGGTGACCTCGCGGCCCTTCTGGATGACGTTCTTCGCCATCGCGCCGATCTGGAGCACGTCCTCGTCGGTCTCGGTGGGCAGGCCGCACATGAAGTACAGCTTCACCTGGCGCCAGCCGTTGCCGTAGGCGGTGGCGACGGTGCGGATCAGGTCCTCCTCCGACACCATCTTGTTGATCACCTTGCGCATGCGCTCGCTGCCGCCCTCGGGGGCGAAGGTGAGGCCCGAGCGACGGCCGTTGCGCGACAGCTCGTTGGCGAGGTCGATGTTGAAGGCGTCGACGCGGGTGGACGGCAGCGACAGGCCGATCTTGTCGTCGCTGTAGCGGTCGGCCAGGCCCTTGGCGATGTCCCCGATCTCGGTGTGGTCGGCGCTGGACAGCGACAGCAGGCCCACCTCCTCGAAACCGGTCGCCTTCAGCCCGCGCTCCACCATCTCGCCGATGCCGGTGATGCTTCGCTCCCGCACGGGGCGCGTGATCATGCCGGCCTGGCAGAAGCGGCAGCCGCGGGTGCAGCCGCGGAAGATCTCCACGGACATCCGCTCGTGCACGGTCTCCGCGAGCGGGACGAGCGGCTGCTTCGGGTAGGGCCACTCGTCGAGGTCCATCACGGTGTGCTTGGACACCCGCCACGGCACGCCCGGGGCGTTCGGCACGACGCGGCCGATCCGGCCGTCGGCCAGGTACTCCACGTCGTAGAACTTCGGCACGTACACCCCGCCGGTGCGGGCGAGGCGCAGCAGCAGCTCGTCGCGTCCGCCCGGGCGGCCCTCGGCCTTCCAGCCGCGGACGAGCTCGGTGATGTCGAGCACGGCCTGCTCCCCGTCGCCGACCACCGCGCAGTCGATGAAGTCCGCGATCGGCTCGGGGTTGAACGCGGCGTGGCCGCCGGCCAGGACGATCGGGTCCTCGTCGGTGCGGTCCTTGGCCTCCAGCGGGATGCCGGCCAGGTCGAGCGCGGTCAGCATGTTGGTGTAGCCGAGCTCGGTGGAGAACGACAGGCCGAACACGTCGAAGGCCTTCACCGGGCGGTGCGCGTCCACGGTGAACTGCGGGACGTCGTGCTCGCGCATCAGCGCTTCGAGGTCCGGCCAGACGCTGTAGGTGCGCTCGGCGAGCACGCCCTCGCGCTCGTTGAGCACCTCGTAGAGGATCATGACGCCCTGGTTGGGCAGGCCGACCTCGTAGGCGTCGGGGTACATCAGCGCCCAGTGGACGTCGCAGGCGTCCCAGTCCTTGACGGTCGAGTTGAGCTCGCCGCCGACGTACTGGATCGGCTTCTGGACGTGCGGGAGGAGGGCCTCCAGGCGTGGGAAGACCGATTCGACAGTCATGTACTAGGAACCCTTACGACGTGATTCGGTGCCGCGCGCATCGGCAGGCGACGGCGGGGAGGGGTGACCCTCAAGGGTAGCCCAATCCGGGGAAAGGCCCGCTGGCTCACCCCCGGGCTCACCCCCCGCCCGGGCCGGGCACCCGCCCGCGCTCCGGCGCGGCCGCCCCGGTCCGGCCCGCCCCGGCACGCGCAGTGCGCGCCCGCCGCCCGGCGCCGTCCGCCGTTGACATGCCCGGACCACCCATGCGGTACTGACAGGGCCCCGCCAGAGACCTCTGCACCCCTTCCGGACAAGGGAGTTGGGCCGTACGCTCGACCCCCTCGCCGACTCCCCCCGGCGACCCGTCCCCGGCGCGCAGGGCCCCGCCCCCGGCCCCGCAGGCCGCGTCCGTCGGCGCCCCCGCGCGCCCCGGCGGCCCGACGGCCCGACGAGCCGGGCGGCCGCGCGAACACACCCCAGGGGACACGCCCTAGGAGAGCCATGACCGACACCGACCGGCGGGTCCGCCCGCCCCGGCCCCTCGGCAGCCGGGCGGCCCGCTACCCCGCGCCGACCCAGGCCGAGGCCGCGGCCCGGCGGCTCGCGCTGCGCCACCCGGAGCGGTGCCGGCTGCGCGAGGTGGGCCGCTCGCGGGCCGGGCGCCCGCTGCTGCTGCTGTCCGTCGACCGGGGCCCGCGCGCGGTGCTGGTCGTCGGCGGCCCGCACCCCAACGAGCCGATCGGCACGGCCGGCGCCCTGCGGCTGGCCGAGGTGCTGCTGGCGCGCCCCACCCGGCCCGGCCTGTCCTGGCATCTGCTGCTCTGCCTGGACCCGGACGGCGCCGCGCTCAACGCGGGCTGGCTGGACGGGCCGCTCACCATGCGCCGGCACTACGAGCACTTCTTCCGCCCCTCGTTCGAGGAGCAGCCCGAACTGCTGCCGGCCGCCGACGCGGGCCGGCCCCCGATGCCGGAGAGCCTGGCGCTGACCGGCCTGATCGACGAGCTGCGCCCGTTCCTGCAGTGCTCGATGCACGGGGTGGACTTCGGCGGCGCCTTCATCCAGCTGACCGCTCCGGTGCCCGGGCTGCCCGAACTCTTCGCCTCCTCGGTGCGCCGGGCCGGCATCCCGCTGGACGTCGACCCCTTCGACGCGGTCGGCTGGGCCAGCCCCTTCCCCGGCACCTATCTGATGCCCTCGGCGGACGGCGCCGGCCGGTCACGGGCGCTGCCGGACGAGCCGGAGCTGTCCACCTGGTCGTACGCCGGCCGCCACGGCGGGGTGACGGCCGTGCTGGAGGTGCCGATGTGGGCCGTGGACGCGGTCGGCGACGGCCGTCCGCACCCGGCGGCGGACCGGGCGGTCGGCGCCGCGGCCCGGACGCTGCGCGAGCGCGCCGAGGAGCTCTCCGGGCTGCTGGCCCACGTGCCCGCGCACACCCGGGCGGCGCACGGCGCACTGGTGCGCGCGGCCGGGTTCACCCTGGAGTTCTGCCCGTCGGTGGCCCAGGAGTGGCTGGCCCGCTGGTGCGCCGAGCCGCTCACGGTGTCCCGGGTGACCACCGCCGGGATCGTCGCGGCCCGGATCCCGCTGCGGGTGGCGTCGACGGTGCTGCGGCTGCTGGCGGACAGCGGCGGTCCGACCGTGGCGGCGGCCCGGGGCCGGGCCCGCGACATCGTCACCGAGAGCCTGGGTCAGCTGCACCACCGCTTCGGCGCCCGCTGGGTGCCGGTCCAGGAGCAGCTGGCCCACCAGGTCCGCGCGGCGCTCACCGCCGCCGACTGCCTGCTCTGACCGGGGCCACGGCCCGCCGCAACCGGGCAACAACTACCCACTCACAGCGCCCAGTTGAAAAACACCAAGGGCCGACCCGAGAAATTCCCGGGCCGGCCCTCGACCGACGAACGCGTGGACGGACAGTCCGCTCAGGCCGCTATCGGCCGCTGGCTGCGGACCGCCTGGAGCAGCCCGATCGCGATCCAGACCGCGAACATCGACGACCCCCCGTAGGAGACGAACGGCAGCGGGATGCCCGCCACCGGCATGATGCCCAGGCACATCCCGATGTTCTCGAAGGCCTGGAAGGAGAACCAGGCGATGATCCCCGCGGCCACGATCGTCCCGTACAGGTCGGTCGCCTGCCGGGCGATCCGGCAGGCCCGCCACAGCACCACGCCGACCAGCAGGATGATCGCCAGCGCCCCGACGAAGCCCAGTTCCTCACCGGCCACCGTGAACACGAAGTCGGTCTGCTGCTCCGGCACGAACTGCCCGGTGGTCTGCGTCCCGTGGAACAGCCCCTTGCCGGTCAGCCCGCCCGAGCCGATCGCGATCCGGGCCTGTGCGGTGTTGTAGCCGACGCCGGAGGGGTCCAGCTGCGGGTTGGCGAAGGCCGCGAAGCGGTCGATCTGGTACTTGCTCAGCACCCCGAGCTTCCAGATCGCCACGCACCCGCCGGTGCCCGCCACCAGCAGCCCGAGCACCCAGCGGTTGGCCGCCCCCGAGCCGAGCAGGATGCCCAGCACGATCGCGGCCATCACCATCACCGAGCCGGCGTCCGGCATCAGCAGCACGACGCACATCGGCAGGAAGGCCCAGACCAGGCCGCGGAACACCGCCCGGTGCGAGGGGTACTCCCGCTCCCCCGCGTCCACCTGGTCGGACAGCACGACCGCCATCGCCAGCACGATCCCGAGCTTCGCGAACTCGGCGGGCTGGATGGAGAAGCCGCCGCCCAGCTGGATCCAGGAGTGCGCGCCGTTGATGGTCGAGCCCAGCGGGCTGAGCGTGGCGAGCAGCATCAGGATCACGCCGATGTACAGGAACGGCACGAGGGTGCGGAAGCGCCGGCTCCCTATCCCTATCACCACCGAGCACAGCACCAGCCCGACGACCAGGTTGGTCAGGTGCCGGTACAGGAAGTACTGCGGGTCGCCGTGGGTGAGCGAGTCCCGGCCGCGGGTGGCCGACCAGACCAGCAGGGAGCTGCCGAGCGACAGGGCCAGCGCGGCGAGCAGCAGTATCCAGTCCAGCCGCCACAGCGGGGAGTCCTTGGCCAGGGCCTTGGAGACCCCGCTGCGCTGCGGGCTCAGCCGCAGTTGCCGGTAGGAGCCGTAGGAGGTCATGCCCGCCCCCTTCCCGGGCCGCGGTTCGGTTCGAGTGCGGCGTCGGCCGCGGTGCCCGGGGCGGGCCGGTCGTTCGGCTGCGCCGGGTCCAGGAAGGCAGAGGCCGGGGCGGGTTCGCCCGGCACCTGTTCCAGGAAGGCCGGCGCCGGGCCGGGCAGACCCTGCGCCTGGTCCGGCGACGCCAGGAGGCCCGGGCCCGCGACGGCCTGCACCGGGCCGACGGTGTCGGCGGTGTTGGTCGTGTCAGCAGTGTCGACGGTGTAGGCCGCCGGCTTGATGATCGCGGTGCCGTCCGGGTTGAACTTCGGCAGTTCGGCCTGCGGCGCGGGCAGCAGCGCCTTGCCGTTGTCGATGTTGCCCTTGTCGTCGACGCCGTACAGCGCCTGGTAGATCCGGCGAACCGCGTCGCCGGAGCCGCCGGAGCCGGTGCCGCCCTGGCTTATCGTCATGACGACCGCGTAGTCCTTGCTGTACGTGGTCAGCCAGGAGGTGGTCTGCTTGCCCTCGACCTCGGCGGTGCCGGTCTTGGCGTGCAGCTCGATCTTGTTCTGCGGCCAGCCGGCGCCGGAGAACTTCCAGGCGGCGGTACCGCCGGTGATGACGCCCGCGGTGGCCTGGTCGATGTAGCTCAGCAGCTTCTGGGAGCCGGGGAACTTGCCGTCCTCGTGCGGGGCGATCTCGCGGACGAGGTCCCCGCTCGGGCTTATCACCGCCTTGGCGATGGTCGGCCGGTAGAAGGTGCCGCCGTTGGCCAGCGCCGAGTAGATCCGGGCCATCTGGACCGGGGTGACGAGCGTGTCGCCCTGGCCGATCGCGAAGTTGACGGCGTCACCGGCGCGCATCTGGTAGCCGTCGACGCAGTTCTCCTTGGCGATCTGGTCGGAGAAGCTGGTGCCGCCCTTCTGCGCCTGCGCGCACCAGGCGTCCTTGTTGTTGTCGTAGAAGGACTGCTTCCACTGCCGGTCCGGCACCCGGCCGGTGACCTCGCTGGGCAGGTCGATGCCGGTCTTGGCGCCGAGGCCGAACTGGTGGGCGGTCTTGAAGAACCAGTCGCCCGGCTCCTTCTTCGGCTTGATGCCGCCGTCCTTCATCCACTGGTCGTACGCCAGGCCGTAGAAGACGGTGTCGCAGGAGACCTCCAGCGCCTTCTCCAGGGAGATGGAGCCGAAGTTCTCGCTCTCGAAATTCTTGAACTCGCGGCCGCCGATGGTCATGCTCTTCGGGCACGCGTACGTCCCGTCCAGCGAGTAGCCGGCCTCGACGGCGGCGGTGGTGGAGACGACCTTGAAGGTCGAGCCGGGGGCGGACTGACCCTGTATGGCCCGGTTCAGCAGCGGGAAGTTGGAGTCCTTGCTGGTCAGCGACTGGTAGTCCTTGCCGGTGATGCCGCCCACCCAGAGGTTGGGATCGTAGGTCGGCGCACTGGACATCGCGACGATCCGGCCGGTGTGGACGTCCATCACCACGGCGGCGCCGGAGTCGGCCTCGTAGTTGCGGTTGGTGACCTTGTCGAAGGTCTTCCGGGCGTCGGCCATGGCCTGCGCCAGGTTGTCCTCGACCACCTTCTGCACCCGGGCGTCGATGCTGGTGACCAGGTTGTTGCCGGTCTGCGGGGCGGCGGTGCCGGCGGTGCCGATCACCCGGCCGAGGTTGTCCACCTCCAGCTGGGTGATGCCGGCGGTGCCGCGCAGGTCGCGGTCGTACACCGACTCCAGGCCGGCCCGGCCGATCTGGTCGGCCGGCAGGTAGCGGTCCAGCCCGGCCTTGGAGGCGGTCTTGCTGACCTCCTCGTCGGTGACCGGCGAGAGGTAGCCGAGCACCTGCGCCATGTTGGCGCCCTCGGCGCCGGTGTAGCGGCGCACGGCGGTGGGCTGCGCGGTGACCCCGGGGAAGTCCTCGCGGCGTTCCATTATCTGCATCGCCTGCTGGGTGGTCGCCTCCTTGGTGACCGGGATCGGCTGGTAGGGCGAGCCGTTCCAGCAGGGCTGCGGGGTCTTGGCGTCGCAGAGCCGGGTCTTCTCCTGCACGTCCTTGGCGGGCATCCCCAGCACCTCGGCCAGCCGGCCGAGCACCGCCTTGCCGCCGTCCTTCTGCTGCAGCAGCGAGGTGCGGCTGACCGAGACCACCAGCCGGGCCTCGTTGCCGGCCAGGATCCGCCCGGAGGCGTCCAGGATCTCGCCGCGGACGGCCGGTTCGACCACCTCGCGGATGTGGTTGCCGGTCGCCTTGGCGGTGTAGACGCTGGCGTTGCGGATCTGCAGGTACCACAGCCGTCCGCCGAGGGTGGCGAGCAGCGACAGGACCAGGATCTGCAGCACCACCAGACGGATCGTCACCCGCCGGGTACGGCCGGTCTCGGGGATGTTGCTCACGTCTCGTGCGCTCCAGGATGCGGGAAGTCGGGAGGTCGGGGGCCGGGCCGGTTACGGGCGCCGGACGAAGCCGGGCATGCGCCGCTTCTTGTAGGACGGGCCGGACGAGGCCTCGCGCGTGGTGCGGTAGCGGGCCAGCGTGCCCAGGCCGGAGCCGCCCTGGTCGTCATCGGTGGCCGCGGTCACCGGGTCGCGCCCGAAGCGGCGGCCGACCAGCATCACCAGCGGCACCACGAACGGCGCCAGCAGCACGTCGTACAGCAGGGCGCTGACCACCAGGCCGCCGAGGCCGACGTGCCGGGCCGCGGTGTCGCCGACCAGGGCGCCGACCATCGCGTACAGCAGGGTGGAGGCGACCGCCGCGGCGGCCACCACCATCAGCGCGCTGGACACCGACCGCTGGCGGCCGTGGTCCGGGCGCAGCAGCCCGGCGGCGTAGCCCATCAGGCAGAGCACCAGCGCGTAGCGGCCGATCGCGTGGTCGGAGGGCGGCGCGAGGTCGGCCAGCAGGCCGGCCGAGAAGCCGACCACGCAGCCGCCGGACGGCCCGTAGACCATGGCCAGGCCGACCACGACGAGCAGCAGTATGTCCGGGGTGGCCCCCGGGAGCTGGAGCCGTCCGAAGACGCTGACCTGGAGGATCAGGCCGAGCAGGATCAGGCCGGCGGAGACGGGGATGCGGGCGAGGCGCATGGCTCAGTTCCCCCCAGTGGGCTTGGCGGGCGGGGCGGCGGGCGCGGCCGGGGTCTGGGCCGGGGCCGGCGGCAGGACGGCGTCGCGCGGGTCGGCGCGCGGCGGCACGACCACCACGCCGACCAGGTCCAGCCGGGTGAACTGGACGAAGGGCTCGACCAGGATGGTCTTGGTCAGCTGGCCCGGGGTGGCCTCGACCTCGACGACCTTGCCGACCGGCACGCCGGGCACGAACGGGCGGCCGCTCTGCGAGCCGAAGGTGACCAGCCGGTCGCCAGCCTTGACCTGGGCCTTGCCGTTGAGCAGCGAGACCTTCATCGGGCTGGTGCCGCCGCCGGAGGCGAAGCCGATCTCGCCGGAGGCCTCCAGCCGGGTGCCGGCCGAGAAGCCGGGGTCGGAGGCGAGCAGCACGGTGGCGGTGGTCGGGGCGACGGTGGTGATCCGGCCGACCAGGCCCTGACCGTTGATCACCGTCATGTCGCGGGTGAGGCCGTCGTCGCTGCCGGCGTCGATGGTGATGGTCCAGGAGAAGCCCTGGGCCGGGCCGATCGCGATGACCTGGGCGGCCTTGACGGTGTAGCCGCCGGCGCCGGCGGTGCGCAGCAGGTCGTCGAGCTGCTTGGTGCGCCCGGTGGCCATGTCGGAGGAGGCGAGCTTCTGCCGCAGTTCGGTGTTCTCGCGGGCGAGCTCGTCGGTGCGGCCGTTGTTGGAGGCGGCGTCGCGGAAGGCCCGGACGGTGTCGGCGACCGGGTCGACGACGGTGGCGGCGCCGCGCTCGACCGGGCCGAGGACGCTGGCGGCGGCGTGTCGGGCACCGCCGAGGGGGGAACTCTCACCGCCCTTGATGTCCACGGTGACGAGTGCGAAGGCGACGGCCACCAGCAGGATGAGCAGCAGCCGGCTTTCTCGTGTGTCCCTCACGGTGCTGGTACTGCCCCTTCGTACCTGGTCGGGGGGGCGGGGGGGGGGTGGCGGTCGGGTGACCCGTTCAGTTGTTGGTGGTGGGGTGGTTTGGTGGTCCGGGTGGGGGTGTGGGGGAGGTGAATAGGGAGGGACGAGCACGCCAAACACC